>NZ_JAUSYN010000002.1:1267500-1372500 GCF_030816915.1 Streptomyces sp. B3I8
GGCGTACTGACGTACCGGCTTGCCGGGCGCGGTTCCCCGCACCCCTGAAGGGCACGGGGAAACCGGTGTTGGATGGACCTCATGAGCCCCTCGGACGAACCCCACATCCCCGATCCCGCCGACGAGATCCTCGACGTCGTCGACGTCGACGACCGTGTCGTCGGGCAGGCGCGCCGCGGCGAGGCGTACGCGCGGGGCCTGCGGCACCGCTGTGTCTTCGTCCTGGCCCGCGACGCGGCGGGCCGGATCTTCGTGCACCGCAGGACACCGACGAAGCTCGTCTTCCCCTCCTTCTACGACATGTTCGTCGGCGGTGTGGTCGGCGCCGGCGAGTCCTACGACGACGCGGCGCTGCGGGAGGCGGAGGAGGAGCTGGGGGTGTCCGGACTGCCGCGCCCCGAGCCGCTGTTCCGGTTCCTGTACGAGGACCCGGCGACGGGGCGGAGCTGGTGGTCGGCGGTGTACGAGGTGCGGTGCGTGCTGCCGGTGCGACCGCAGGTGGAGGAGGTCGCGTGGCACGACTTCCTCACCGACGAGGAACTGGCCGTCCGTCTCGCCGAAGGGGAGTGGGTGCCGGACGGACTGGCGGCGTGGCGGCGGCTGCGGAGCCGGCGGGGCGGGACGGGGTGAGGGCCGGCGGCTGCCGGGGCGGTCGGACGGCACGGGGTGACGACCGGCGGATAGGGTCCCGTACGTGAGTGATCTGGTGCGGAACGTCCGGTCGTGGTTCGTGCCGGAGGAGGTGCGCGGGGAGGGGAGTACGCCCGACTACCGTTTCTCGCTGGCCAATGAGCGAACCTTCCTCGCCTGGCTGCGGACCGCTCTCGCCCTGATCGGCGGAGGGTTCGCCGTGGACCAGTTCCTGCCGGACCTGGGCCGGGCCTGGCGGGTCGGGCTGGCGCTCGCCCTGCTCGCCGCCGGTGTGCTGTGCGCGCTGCGGGCCGTCGACCACTGGGTGCGGTGCGAGCGGGCGATGCGGCGGGGCGAGGACCTGCCGGTGTCGCGGTTCCCCGCGCTGCTCGGCGTCCTGATCGCCGCGGTCGCCGTGGTCATGGTCGTCGTCGTGCTGCTCGGCCGGGAAGGATGACCGGGCCGGTGGGGCGAAACCCTGCGGAACCGAACCCGGAGCAGCCGAACCCGACGGAGCCGAGTCCGACGGAGGGAAGCCCGGCAGAGGGAAGCCCGGCGGGGCGGGGCCCCGCGGTGCGGCCGGGGCGCGACCCCGGGTTGCAGCCCGAGCGCACCCGGCTGGCGTGGCGGCGCACCACGCTGTCGTGCACCGTCGCTGCCGCGCTGGCCGTCAGGACCGCGCTGCACCGCGGTTCCGTGACCGGCTACGCCGTCGGCCTGCTCGCCTGTGTCCCGTGCCTGGCCTTCCTCGCCCTGGCGCAGCTGCGCATCCGTGCCCTGGCCTCGGCGCCCGTCTCCGGTCCTCGGCCGCTGCCCGCCCGGCTCGCCGCGCTCGCCGCGCTCGGTACGGTGGCCCTCGCGGCGTGCGCGGCCGTCCTGGTGGTGTGAGCCGCCGACGGGATCCCGCACGCGACGGCGGAGGCCCCGGTGCGCGGCAGCGCGGTCCCGCACCGGATGACAGGACCTTCCCCCGTGCGGAACACGGGCAGGTCCGGACCGGTGCTCTGGGACTTCGCGGGCACCCGCGTGCGACCGTGGTTCCCGTCACGTCGACCGTCACCCCGGCGTCGCCCACTGGACGACATACCGACCGGTCGGCATCATGAGCGGGTCACCGTTTCCCGGTTTCCGGCGTAGGAGCAATGATGAGTCCAGACCATCCGCCAGGCCTCGATCCCGACCGGCTGCGCGAGCTGCTCGACCGCGAGCGGCCCGGACTCGTGCACGGTCCCCTGACCGGCCGGCTGATCGAGGGCGGACGGTCCAACCTGACGTACGCGGTCTTCGACGACACCACGAAGTGGGTCGTACGGCGGCCCCCGCTGGGCCATGTCCTGGCCACCGCGCACGACATGCGGCGCGAGCACCGGGTGATCAGCGCGCTGCACCCGACGGCCGTACCCGTTCCGCGCCCCGTCCTGCTGTGCGAGGACCCCGGGAACGAGGCGGCGCCCGGAGCGCCGTTCTACGTCATGGAGTTCGTCGAGGGCACCCCGTACCGGACCGCCGACCAGCTCGTCCCGCTCGGCCCGGAGCGGACCCGGGCGGCGCTGCTGGGGCTGGTCGACACGCTGGTCGAGCTGCACGCCGTGGACCCGGCGGCGGTCGGGCTCGCGGACTTCGGCCGGCCCGAGGGCTTCCTCGACCGGCAGCTACGGCGCTGGGGCAAGCAGCTCGACGCCTCCCGCAACCGCGACCTGCCCGGCATCGACGAACTGCACGCCGCGCTCGGCCGCCGACTGCCGCACTCCCCCGCGCCCGCCGTCGTGCACGGCGACTACCGGCTGGACAACGTCCTGCTCGGCGACGACGACCGGATCACCGCCATCCTGGACTGGGAGATGTCCACGCTGGGCGACCCGCTCACCGACCTTGGTCTGCTGGCCATGTACAGCGTGCCGCTCGAGCTGCCCGACTCCCCCGTCTCCACCACGGCCACGGCCCCCGGGCACCCGTCCCCGGCCGAGCTGGTCGAGCGGTACGCCGCGCGCTCGGGGCGCGACGTCGCGGCCGTCTCCTGGTACACGGCCTTCGCCTGGTTCAAGCTCGCCGTGATCCTGGAGGGCATCCACTACCGGTACACACTCGGCCAGACGGTCGGCGCCGGCTTCGACCGGATCGGCGACCTCGTCCCGGTCTTCATCGAGCACGGCCTGACCGCCCTGAAGCACGGTCCCGAGGAGGACTGAACCGTCATGGACTTCGCGTTCGACGCAACGACCGAGGAGCTGCGCGCCAGGCTCCTGACCTTCATGGACGAGCACGTGTACCCGGCCGAGGCGGTGGCCGAGGAGCAGCGGGCCCGGCTCGCCTCGCCGTGGGACACCCCGGCGGTGGTCGAGGAGCTCAAGGCGGAGGCCCGCCGGCAGGGCCTGTGGAACCTCTTCCTGCCCGACGCCGAGTACGGCGCCGGCCTCACCAACCTCCAGTACGCGCCCCTCGCCGAGATCACCGGCCGCTCCCCGCACCTCGCGCCGACCGCGCTGAACTGCGCGGCGCCGGACACCGGCAACATGGAGGTGCTGGCCCAGTTCGGCGACGAGCGGCAGAGGAAGCAGTGGCTGGAGCCACTGCTGGCCGGTGAGATCCGCTCGGCGTTCGCGATGACCGAGCCGGAGGTGGCGTCGTCGGACGCCACGAACGTCGAGACCCGGATCGACCGCGAGGGCGACCAGTACGTCATCACCGGGCGCAAGTGGTACATCTCCGGGGCGATGAACCCCGACTGCAAGATCTTCATCGTGATGGGCAAGACCGATCCGGACGGCGCCGACGTGCGCCGGCAGCAGTCCATGGTGCTCGTGCCGCGGGACACCCCCGGGGTGACGGTGAAGCGTGCGATGCGGGTCTTCGGCTACGAGGACCACTCCCACGGCGGGCACGCGGAGGTCCTCTTCGACCACGTGCGGGTGCCGGTGTCGAGCCTGGTCGGCGAGGAGGGCGGCGGGTTCGCCATCGCGCAGGCGCGGCTGGGGCCGGGGCGGATCCACCACTGCATGCGGCTGATCGGCATGGCCGAGCGGGCGATCGAGCTGATGTGCCGGCGGGCGGTGTCCCGGACGGCGTTCGGCAAGGCGCTGGCGCAGCAGGGCGTGGTGCAGAACTGGATCGCGGACGCGCGGGTGGCGGTGGAGCAGTCGCGGCTGCTGGTGCTGAAGACCGCGTGGCTGATGGACACGGTGGGGAACCGGGGAGCGCACACGGAGATCCAGGCCATCAAGATCGCGACGCCGCGGACGGTCGTCGACATCCTCGACCGGGCGATCCAGCTCCACGGGGCGGGGGGTGTCAGCCAGGACTTCCCGCTGGCGGAGCTGTACGCGTCCGCCCGCACGTTGATGCTCGCGGACGGGCCCGACGAGGTGCACCAACGGTCGCTGGCGCGGCGGGAGTTGAAGCGGTACGTGTAGCCGGCGGCTCGCTGCCGTGAAGGGTGCCCGGGGTGGGGGCAGGGGTGCGCCGGATGGTGCGGCGGGGGTTTTCCCGCCCCCGCCGCCCTTGCCCTTGCTGTCCCTTCAAGGAGCGCTGCCCCCTGGACCCCGAACGTGCGGGCACGTCGTGGCTGATCACGGCCGCCCGACCGGCGCGTATCCCCGAACTGCGCGTCGTCCTAGGGCCGCAGTGCGCGCAGGAGCAGGTCGGCCAGGTGGTCGGCGACTTCCTGGGGGCCCAGCGGGCCCCCGGGCCGGTACCACGTCGACAGGTGGTGGACGGAGCCGAAGTGGTAGTCCACGACCAGGTCCGCCGGTGTCGCCGTGGAGAAGACGCCCGTCCGCTGTCCCTCCTCGATCAGCGCCCGGAAGCGCTCGTGGTAGCGGCGGCGCTCCGCCCGTACCTGCTTGTTCTTCTCCGGGCTGAGGTGGTGCATCGAGCGGAAGAAGATCGACGCGTCGTCGAGGTTCTCGATCGTCGTGACGACGACGTCCGCCGCCGCGCCCCGCAGCCGCTTCTCCACCGGCTCGTCGGCGTCCGCGAACGCGTCCAGGCGTTCCTGCTGGACGCGCAGCACCCGCGCGTACACCTCGTGCAGGAGATCGTCCTTGGAGCCGAAGTAGTGGTAGAGCGCGCCCTTGGTGACGCCCGCCGCCTCGACGATCTCCTGCACGGACGTGCGGTCGTAGCCCTGCTCGGCGAAGAGCCGGGTGGCGGCGGCGAGCAGCCGCTGCGGGACGGGGGTGCCGTCTCCGTCCGTGGTTCTGGGCACTGCCGCCACCTGCCTTTCCTCGTTGCTGCCTACGATCACGTCTGCGAGGGCTCAACGGTTCCCGCGCCGGTTCGGGAACGCAGTTCCCGGCGCAGAATCTTCCCACTCGCCGTCTTGGGCAGCTCGGGCAGGATCTCCACCTGCCGCGGGTACTTGTAGGCCGCCAGCCTCTCCTTGCAGTACGCGGCCAGTTCCTCGGGGGCGGTCTCCGCTCCCGGGCGCAGGCTGATGTACGCCCGCACGGTCTCCCCCCGGTAGCCGTCCGGCACCCCGACGACAGCGGCCTCGCGCACCGCCGGGTGCGTGTAGAGGACGTCCTCGACCTCGCGCGGCCAGACCTTGAAGCCGGAGGCGTTGATCATGTCCTTCTTGCGGTCGACGACGTAGAGCCAGCCGGCCTCGTCCATGAAACCGATGTCGCCGGTGCGCAGTTCGCCGCCGGGGAAGGTCTCGGCGGTGGCGTCGGGGCGGCGCCAGTAGCCGGGGACGACCTGCGGGCCGCGTACGACGATCTCGCCCTGTGCGCCGAAGGGCACCTCCTCGCCCGCGTCGTCCACGATGCGCACGACGGTGTCCGGGCCGGGCACGCCCACCGCGAGGGTCCCGGAGGCGGGGTCGACGGGGGCCTCGCGCTGCGGGGGCACGGAGGCGCAGGGAGCGGTGCACTCGGTGAGCCCGTAGCCGTTGTGGATGTACGGCCCGAAACCGGCGCGGAACTTCTCCACCAGGGCGGGCGGCAGCGGGGCGCCGCCGGAGGAGATCGTGCGGAAGGAGGAGAAGTGGTCGCGGGTGACGGCGGGGTGGGCGGCGAGCGCCATGAACGCGGTGGAGGGGCCGACGGTGTAGAGGGGCCGGTGCTCGGCGAACGCGTCGAGGACGACGCCGGCCTCGAAGCGGTAGGCGAGCACGAGGGTGCCAGCGCTGTCGAGGCAGGCGACGAGCTGGCAGACCATGCCGGTGATGTGGAACAGCGGCGCCATCGCGAAGTAGACGGGGGCGTCGGGCAGTTCGAGTCCGGTGCGCTGCCGCTCGGCGTTGAACATGATGTTGCCGTGCGTGTTGGTGGCGCCCTTGGGGGTGCCGCTGGTGCCGGAGGTGTAGCTGATGAGGGCGATGTCGGCGGCGCCGAGGGTGCGGCCCTCGGGGGCCTTGTTCCCCTGCCGGGCGACGGCGGTGAGGTCGTCGGCGTCGGACGCCTGCGGAAGCCGCTCGAAGGTGAGCACGCGGGGGTCGTTCCGCGTCTGGAAGTCCCGCTCGCAGGCGGTGAGCACGATCCGTACGGAGGTGCCGGCCGCCGTCCCCCGCAGGTACTGCTCCCAGGCGCGGTCGGCACAGACCAGGGCGGTGACCTCGGCGTCGTGCAGGACGTGGGTGACCTCGCCCGACTTGTACATCGGGTTGACGGGGACGACGGTCGCACCTGCCTTCCACGCGCCCAGCAGGGCGATGACGAAGTGCGGGGAGTTCTGCAGCAGGATCGCCACGCGGTCGCCGCGCTTCAGGCCGCGGGCGGCGAGGTGCCCGGCGACGGAGTCGCTCAGCTCGGCGAGTTCGCGGTAGGTGACCCGCCCGTCGAAGTAGGCGATTGCGGTGCGGTCCGGGTGGGCGGCGACCGTCTCCCGCAGGGCGTGCGGCAGCGTGTCCGGCGGGCTGAGCGGGGCCCGCTGGGCCTCGGTGAGCAGGGCGAGCCAGGGCTTGGCGGCGTAGCGGGAGGCGGGGGCGGTCACGCGTCGGCCTCCCACTTCTGCTGGAGGTGGTTCATGTTTGTCATCCATCGGTCGGGGTCGGCGGCCCGCGCCTGG
Organism: Streptomyces sp. B3I8; assembly: GCF_030816915.1. Classification (NCBI taxonomy): domain Bacteria; kingdom Bacillati; phylum Actinomycetota; class Actinomycetes; order Kitasatosporales; family Streptomycetaceae; genus Streptomyces; species Streptomyces sp. B3I8. The sequence goes on from NZ_JAUSYN010000002.1 coordinate 1,274,137, forward strand.
TAGTAGGCGGCGACCTCGGGGTGCGGCAGGATCAGGAAGCGGTCCTCGGCGATGCCCGCGAACAGCGCGTCGGCGACGGCCTCCGGTTCGATGGCGGTGGGCGCGAGCACGAGTTCGCCGGCGCTGCCGGCCGCGGTGAGCATGTCGGTGCGGACGCCCTGCGGGCAGATGGCGTGCACCTTGATCCCGCGGTGGCGGTAGGTGAGCGACAGCCACTCGGCGAAGGCGTACGCGCCGTGCTTGGTGACGCTGTAGGGGGCGGCGCCGATCATGGTGAGGAGCCCGGCCGCCGAGACGGTCGACACGAAACGCCCGCTGCCGCGCTCCAGCCAGCCGGGGATCAGCGCGTGGGCGGCGCGGACGTGCGCCATGACGTTGACGTCCCAGGCGCTCGCCCACACCTCCTCGGGAGCGGCCTCGGTGCCGCCGCTGCCGAGGCCGGCGTTGGCGCAGTAGATGTCGACGGTGCCGCCGAGGGCGTCGCGCGCGTCCGCCACGACCGCGGAGGCGTCACCGGGAACGGCGATCCCACCGATCTCCTCGGCGACGGCGCGCGCCCGGCCGGCGTCCAGGTCGTTGACCACGACCCGGGCCCCCTCGGCGGCGAACCGCCGGGCCAGCGCGGCCCCGATCCCGCCCCCGGCTCCGGTGACGACCACTCCCGCATCCTGCACGGCTTCCACCATCGCTCTCCTTCGACACGACGAGACGACGAGCAGCCCGACTTCGGCTTCACCTCGCAGACTAACCGGTCGGTATGTGGCGGGAAAGGGGGGTGCGGGGGTGCCTTCACTCTTCGGGCACATGCTCCCGCCGTCACGCGAACGACAGCGGCCACGTGAGGTGACCGCTACAACCCTCCGCCGTCCACACGAGTCTGGCCGTGTGGCCCAATGGCCCCGGGGGCGCGCACGCCGCCCGGGAAGAGTTTTCCTACCGCGAAGGAACGCCCGCTGATGCCTGCCCTGCGTTTACTGCGTACCGCGGCCGCAACTCTGGCCTTCGCCTCCACCCTGCTCACGGCCGGAGGAGCAAACGCCAACGGCACGATGAACGGCTGGGAGATCTCGCTGTCCGGGCAGAGCCCGGCCGAGTCCCTCATGTCCGTCTCCACCGTGAACGCCGATCTCGCCTGGGCGGCCGGAAGAACGGCGGGTCACGGCGTCATCATGCGCTGGGACGGTGAGACGTGGAGCGAGGACACCGCTCCGGGTCTCCCCGACGTCTGGGAGTGGTCGTCGGTCAGCGCGGTGTCCGCCGACGACGTCTGGGCCTACGGGACCGTGGAGCGCGATCAGGCGCTCGTGCACTACGACGGCCGACGCTGGACCAGCGTGCCGACCACGGGCCCCACCGACGACTCCTGGCCCGAGGTGCCCGTGGCGGCCGTTCCCGGCCGACTCTTCAAGGGTGGTAAGGCGCTCTACACCTACTCCGACGGTGAGTGGGCGACCTTCGCGCTGCCCGCCATGACCCACATCCGGGACATCGAGGCCCTCTCCGCGGACGATGCCTACGCCACCGGTATGCAGTACCCGGTGGACGGCGGCCACCCAGTGACCTACCACTGGGACGGCACCACCTGGACGCTGCTGGACGAAGCCCCTGTACCCGCTGGCACGGACACCGCCGAGATCGCCGTCGAGTCCCCGGACAGTGTCTACGTGGCCGGATGGGCACAGCCTGACGTCGACCCGCCGGTACCGAGCGTCGTCCACTGGAACGGCAGCAGTTGGAAGGACGTCACCGGGGCACTCGCCGACCTCTACCTCGACGCGATCGTTCCTGACGGCCGGGGCGGGCTGTGGGCCACTGGCACCGACAAGGCCGCTCCCGCCTTCTCCGATCCCGTCTTCTGGCATTTCGACGGCACGACCTGGACCAGGGAAGACGGAACGACGGCCTCCGACGGCGAGACCCGTTGGCCGTCCTACAGCTTCTACGATCTGGCACCGGTCGACGACGGATCAGGCGCCTTCTGGGCCGTCGGCGACTACCAGGCACCCATGGACGAGCATGGAGACCAGGCGGTCCACGGACTGATCGAGCGGTCCACGATTCCGGCCACCGGCTGAAACGCGGGCCGACCGACCGCTCGGCACCGCTGCGGGCATCGAGCGGGCCGCGCGCCTGGCCCTGCGGGGCCCCGCACCGGAAGCGGCCGGTGCGGGGCCGGTCCGTCAGCGGTGGGACGTGTACTCCACCACCTGCTGGTAGGTGGGGCGGTTCTGCCAGCTGATGTTGCCGTGCTTGATGCCGCCCAGCGGGCGCTGGAAGATCGAGTCGGCGCACCACTGGTCGCCGGCCGAGCAGAGGTCGTCGCCCGGGTAGACCTGGGACGCCGACATGCCCGCCGCCTGCTTGAGGGTGTCGAGCAGTGCGGTGCGGCAGGCGGTCAGGCCGCCGTCGCCGCAGTACGTGTGTGCCAGCGGGCCCTGGACCTGCTCCCCCAGCACCGCCCGCATGTCCTTGTCCACGTAGCTCCACCAGCCGTACTGGTAGGAGCTGCCGGCGTGTGCGCCGGTCGGGCCGTGGGCGGCCGACGGGGACTCGTCGATCGGGAGGTTGGCGGTCATGGCGGTGTACAGGCCGTCGCCGAGCCCCGGCGCGAACTCCGCCTTCACCAGGAGCGGCCACCAGGCGTCCAGGATGCGGATCGCGTCGGCGTTCGCGTACGCCTTCGAACCGGCCGACGTCTGTGTGCGCTTGGCGCCCGCCGAGACCCACGCCGACAGTTTGCCCACCGCTGCCGCCGTCGTGGAGTCCGTCACCGTCGAGCTGTTGACGACCCGCAGCAGCTTCGGCAGGACGTCCTCGGCGCGCAGGTCGGTCAGGGACGCGTCCGCCATCGCCTTGACCAGCGCCGAGCGGGTCACCCCGCCGGCGGCGACGAGCTTCTTCACCCGGTCCTCCAGCAGGTTGCCCCGGTGCACCGAGCCCTCGCCCCAGGGCGCGGCGGCGTAGTCCTTCGCCTGCTTGTTGTTCCAGGAGATGTAGTAGTCCTGGTCGACGGAGTTCGGGTGGGCCGAAGCGGGGGTGTACGACGCCGTGTTGGTCGCGGGGTTCCAGCCGCTCCACTCGTACGGCTGCCGCGCCCAGACCGGGAACTCGGCGTCGACGCCGCTCGCCCGGACCGGGTTGTCGCCGCTGTTGTAGTACGCGGTGTGCGCGGAGTCGGCGTAGAACCAGTTGAAGGTGAAGTTGATGTGCTGTGCGGCCTTCTGGAAGTCCGCGGGGCCCTTGACGTAGTCGGGGTCGTTGAGCATCTGGAAGCCGATGATCGAGTCGGCCTCGTGGAGGTAGGAGGAGCGCAGCGTGGTGTACGCGACCTTCTTGCCGCCGACGGTCGCCCGGTACTCGACGGGACCGTACTTCGTGCGCCACACCCGCATCGTGTAGGAACCGGCGGCCGTCGAGTCGGCCACGGTCGGCTTCCAGGCGTTGGCCTGCTCGACCTCGTCCATGGCCGTGCAGGTGCCGTGGAACAGGTAGTGGTGGTCGTCCTGGCACAGTTCGACCGCGTAGGTGTCGATGATGTCCTGGCCGGACGTCGTCGCACTCCACGAGTAGTCCTGGCCGCGCCCGAGTTCGACGTACATGCTCAGGCCCGCGAACGAGGCGCCGCGCGCGCTGATGCCGGGGCCCTGGATCTCCTGGAGCATGAGGAGCTGGGGGGCGAAGTAGCCGGTCTGCGGGCCGAAGACGGCGACGGGGTGGCCGCTCGCGGTGTGCCTGCCGCTGACGACGAGGGCGTTGGACATGCCGCGCCTCGCCGAACTGAGCGCGGTGCCGGACGCCGTGCCCGAGGTGCGCTTCGCGCTCGCCGTGGCGGCGCTGCCGGTGCGGTCGTACACCAGGGGTTCCTGGGCGACTGTTCCGGCGTCGGGCAGCGCCTCGCCCAGCGGGTCGCCGGGCTTGCCGGCGTAGGGGAAGGACTCGCCGTCGTGGACGCTGAGGACCGCCTCGGGGTCGTTGCGCTCCCGGAAGGATTCCCACACCTTGGTGCCCTCGGCCACGCCGTACCGGGACTGCGCGGCGAGGAGGGAGAGCGCGTTGTTGACCTCGCCGCCGCCGCCCGAGCCGAACAGCGTGCCGACGACGGAGGCGAGCGCGACCATGTCGGTCACCTTGAAGTGGTCGATGGTGCCGGCGTTGGTGATCGAGTCCTTGTGGCCGGTGAGGACGTACTCGCCGGGGAAGTAACGGCCGCTGTCGGAGGCGTCGATGTAGGCGTTGATGCCCGCGAGGTAGGCGTTCACGTCGTCGAGAGCCTGCTTGCCCCGGTCCCCGGCGGAGGCGACCGCGCTGTCGATCTGCGCCTGGAGGTCCGCCTCGGTGTACGGGGCGTTGCGCCAGAACTCCTGCTCCAGGCCCTGGTTGGACGGGGCGCCGCCGGCGAAGCCGGTCAACTGGCCCCGGCCGACGTGCCGGAAGACGTCCATCAGCCACAGCCGGTCCTGGGCGGCGGCATAGCCGGCGCCGTACTCGGTGCCGTAGCGCGTGGTGCCGGTGATGTGCGGCACGCCCGTCTTCTTGTCCCGGACGATGGTCACATCCGTGCGGCCGCCCGGTTTGGTGGTGGAGGCCACCTGGTCCGAAGGAACGCCGAACGACGCGTCGTTGAAGAAGGTGTTGATCTTCGCGTCGGTGAGCGCGGAGTAGCCGGTGGCCAGGTCGGCGTAGGGGCCGAGCTGGTCCTCCGCGTGGTCGGGCTGGGTGCCGAACACCTGGTTGAGCAGGACTTGGGCGAGGGTGGCGTTGCCGTTCTCGCCCGGCGGGAGGATGTCGGAGCACTGGCCGCCGCATCGGTCGCCGGCGCTCGCCGCCGAGGTCCGCGCGCCCGCCGGAGCCCCGTCCGCGGCCACGGCCGTGGAAAGCGGGGACAAAAGTCCGGCAATGAGCACGCATACGGATGCGGTCTTCAGGAACCCGGGGATTCCGCGGGGAGTTCTCAGTCTGTCCAGGAAGGTACGGGGGGTGCGCCGTGTCGTGGCCGTCATGGCAGGTCCTCCGGAGCTGAGGTGGGGCCGGATGTTACCGCCGGTACACCCGCGATTGAACATGAACAGGCGTCACTTTTGAAGCCGTTGGGGGCGGGCTCGTGGAGGTCGTCGGAAAAGAAGTCGGAAAGAGGAGGGAGCCGGACGGAGCCGAATCGCGTGTCGATACGTCTATTCGACGACGTCCGTACGACGACGCCGAAGTGACCGAAGTACAGGTGCAGGTGTGACGGAGGTGCAGGACGATGGCGGGTTTCCGGAGTCTGGCGAGACAGGTGAGGGATCCGAGGTGCGATCTGGCGCTGCGGCGCTACTCGCTGCGCAAGTGCCTTGAGCGGTTCGCCCCGTACGGGCACCGGGCGACCTGGGACCACCTGTGCTCCCGCGCCGGCTTCGGCCCCGAGGACCGCTCCCCCGACCCGGCGCGGCTCGTGGCCGCACTGGAGGAACTGGAGGAGGCCCGCTCCGTGTGGCTCGCCTACGAGGTGGAGTTCGCCGAGCGCCGCAGGAAGGAGAAGCACGACGGGCTGCGCAGGCCGGGCAGTGTGGACGACTGGCACCGGCTGACCTGGGGCGGCTTCGGAGTGGCGTGGTGCGACGATCCTCGGGTCCACCCCCGTGGCCCGATGGCCGAGGTGCTGCGCCGGCTGATCGCCGCGCTGGAGCGGGAACCGGGGGCGTGCTGCCCGGTGTGCGGCGGGGAGCGGCTGGTGTGGCGGTGGGACCTGGCGCACGAGCCGTCGTCGGGGCCGGTGTGCGGGGGCTGCGGCATCGTGGTGCCGCGGCCGGTGCTGACCGAGGAGGCGGTGCGGGAGGCCCGCCGGGAGCGGCGGTTGCTGCTGTCCGCGTGAACGGTGGGGGTGCGCCCTGCTCGTGGGCGCGCCCCCGGGCAAGGGGCTGGGCCCCTTGGACCCCTTGGGCGCCCTCCGGCCCGGGGGGTTCTTCGCTGTCGGGCGGGTGCGGGTGGGTCGCGGCTTGTCGCGCCCACGTGGCGGAGCCGCGGATCCCGCACAGCCCCGCGCCCCTTGAAGGGACGCGTCCGACGGCGCGCTGGTGCATGAGCTCGTTGACATCGGACCGTGGGCCGACCATGCTAAGCAGTCGCTTAGTCCGTGTGGTGTGATGTGGAGGTCGGGTCATGGCAGAGCCCAGGGTGTTCGCCGGCGTCGAGGAGCTGAAGGCGGCCGTCGGGGAGCAGTTGGGGTACAGCGACTGGGTGGAGGTCGGCCAGAAGCGGATCGACCTGTTCGCCGAGGCGACCGGCGACCACCAGTGGATCCACGTCGATCCGGAGAAGGCGGCCGCGGGCCCCTTCGGCACCACCATCGCGCACGGGTACCTGACCCTGTCGCTGCTGCCGCTCTTCGGGCCGCAACTGCTCGCCGTCGAGGGCGTCCGGATGGGCGTCAACTACGGGACGAACAAGGTGCGTTTCCCCTCCCCCGTACCCGTCGGCTCCCGGCTGCGGGCGACCGCGAGGATCACCGGCGCCGAGGACGTGCCCGGCGGCGTCCAGGTCACCGTCGCGTTCACCGTGGAGCGCGAGGGCGGCGAGAAGCCGGTGTGCGTCGCGGAGTCGGTGTCCCGGTACTACCTCTGACCGGTCTCGACGGCGCGCCCCGCGTCCGGCAGGCCCGGCGCTACTTCGCGCCCACCATCCGCAGTACGAGATCGGCGTAGAGCGCGCCGATCTCCTCGGGTGTGCGGGACCCCTCGACGTTGAACCAGCGGGCGACGTCGACGCACAGCGAGAGGACCGCGAGCGTGGTGCCGCGCACGTCGAGCACGTCGAACTCGCCGGACGCCGCCCCGTCCTCGATGATCCCGCGCACCTCGGCGTCCACCTGGCGACGCAGCGCGACGATCTCGGCGCGCGCCTCGGGGCCGAGCGCGTCCAGCTCGTACTGCACGACCCGCGCGGTGGTGCGCCGGCCGGCGTGCCACCGTACGAAGGAACTGACGGCGTCGGCGAGCCGCTCGGTGGCGCCGCCCTCGCCCCGGGCCGCCGTGCGCAGGATCTCCAGGACCTTCTCGTGGCCGATCCGGCTGATGCGCTGGAGCAGTTCTTCCTTGGTCCTGTAGTGGATGTAGAGCGCGGCCGGGCTCATGCCGGCGCGGCTCGCGATGTCACGGGTGGTCGTGGCGTGGTAGCCACGCTCGGCGAACGCGTCCACGGCTGCCACCAGCAGTCGCCGGGCCGCGTCCGGGGTGACCTCCACCCACGGTTCACTCTCGCCGCCGACCGTCTCCTGCGCCGTACTCATCGCTCGTGCCCCTCTCCACCGACAGGTGCACCACCATACCGCCGATACTGAGCGGGCGCTTAGCGTGCCCGTTCGGCGCCGGTCCTCAGGAGCGGAACCGGTTGCGCCGGAGCGCGTCCGGACGGTCATGGGCGAGGGAACGGCCGCGCTCCGCCGGCGCTCGGCGGAGTCGGTCCGTACGGAGGCGGTGCGGCGCGTCATGTCGCGGTCCCAGGGGCCCTCGCGGTCGACGAAGCCCTCCACGGCCCGGTAGCGGGGGTGGTCGAGCACGCGAGGCGGCGCGCGGAAGGAGGCGAGGCCCCGGCCGACGAGCACCGGACCGGCCTGCCCGACCGCCGTGCGCGGTACGGCGGGATACGCGGCCGTCGTCTCGACGCACGCGCCGAGCGGGCGGGCCGGCGCGGAACTCAGGTCCCACCGGCCGCCCGGCTCACGGGTGAGTCCGCCGCCCCCGGGCAGGGCGTCCGCCGCCTCGACCGGCGCGAAGGGCGGCGTTCAGCCGGTCGGCGGATATCGGCAGCCCGGGTCGTGCCGTTCCTGGACCGGATGGAGCGGCCCCGTCGTGGGGTGGAGCGGCACCCGGATCGGACCGGGGTTCTCGACCAGCTCGACGGGGTGGTCCGGCCCGGGGATCCGCTTCTCACGGGACCTCGACGCGCTCCTTCCCTCCGGGTTCCGCCGCGGCATCGCCTCAGACGGCGAGGCGCCCGCCGTCGGCCACGATCACCTGGCCGGTGACGAAGCTCGCACGGTCGCTCGCCACGAACGTGATGACGTCGGCGAGCTCCCTGGGCGTGGCGTTGCGCCTGGCCGGGTTGACCTGGGACCAGTCCTGGAACTGGTCGGCGCCGATGAAGTCCACGACGTTGTCGCTCGTCACGTTGCCGGGAGCCACCGCGTTGACGCGTATGCCGTACTGACCCCACTCCGCGGCCCAACTGCGGGCGAAGGACTCGACGGCCGCCTTCTGCGCCCCGTACGTGGACATGTGCGGCATGGCGATCGAGGCGGCGATGCTGCTGATGTTGATGATGTTGCCGCCGCCCCGCTCGATCATGCCCCGCACGAGCCGCGTGCTGAGGGCGAAGGTGGCACGCACATTGGTGTCCCACGTCTCCGCGTTCACCTCGACGTCCTGGTCGAGGGACGGCTTGATGCTCGCCCGGTAGCTCGCCGCGTTGTTGACCAGGACATCGATATCACCGGCCTCCTCGGCGAGCCGCTCGACGTCGGCGAGATCACTCAGATCAGCCAGGACGAACCGGGCCTTCCCGTGGTCGTCGATGATGTCCTGCACCACCTCGGCCCCGCGCTCGGCGTTGCGGCCACTGATCACCACGGACGCCCCCTCACGTGCGAAGGCGTGCGCCGTCGCGGCGCCGATGCCTCCGCGCGCACCCGCACCGGTGACGAGAACCTTCTTGCCCTCAAAACTCATTGTGTGCCCCTCGGAACAGCCAGTCTGATGCGCGTACCGAGCGGTCGGGATCTTCCCGGCCCCGGTGTCCGCGCCGGACATCGACCAAGCTAGGAGCGCGCTTCCATAGAAGCAAATAGTGGCAACGTATACTTCATATCGACAATGCCTATACCCGTCCCCACCTGCGCCGAAGGCGGACCGGAAGATGAATCTGCGCCAATACGAATACGCCCTGGCCGTCGCCGACGAGGGCTCCATGACAGCCGCGGCGGACCGCCTGCGGGTCACTCAGCCCTCGTTGTCGCAGCAGATCGCCGCCCTGGAGAAGAACCTCGGGGTGCGGCTGTTCACCCGTACCCCGAGCGGGGTGACGGTGACGGTGGCGGGGCGGGCCTTCCTCGCGGAGGCGAAGATCGCGACGACCGCGTCCCGGCGCGCCGTCACCGCCGCCCGCGCCGCCGACGGGGAACTGGCCGGCGAACTCGTCATGGCCGTCTACATGGGCCTGGGAGCACGTCAGTTGCCGGAGGTGCTGGGTCAACTGCGCAGCCGTTACCCGAAGTTGCAGGTGACCCTGTTCGAGGAGCCCGATCCGGCGGACATGGAACGCCTGGTCCGCGAGGGCACCCTCGACATGATCCTCGTGCACCACATCCCCGCCTGGTGCACTTTCGAGGCCCACCCCCTGGGCCAGGAGGCATACGTCGCCGTCCTGCCGAAGGGGCACCCGCTCCTCGAGGACGGCGGCGCCCTGCGCCTGGAGGACCTGGAGTCGGAGGGGTGGATCCGGTACCGGCGCGCCAGCCTGCTCGACGACTACCTCGCCCGTCTGCTCACCGACGCGCGCCTGAGCCCGCCCACCGTGGCCCGGGCGTCGCAGATCTCCACCGCGGTCCGGCTCGTGGCGCACGGCCTGGGCGTCACCGTCGTCCCGGCCTCGGCCATCCCCGAGGGTTTCGAGGAACTGGCCCGCCCGCTGCTGCCCTCCCTGACCGAGCCCGTCCTCGTCGGCGTACGGCGCAACCCGGGTGCGGCGGAGGCGGCCATGCTCGACCACCTCGGCCGGCAGAACTGGTGCGGTGCGGAACTGCTGCTCGGCCAGGGCGTGGCGGTGGGTTGAGCGGGCGCGTGCGACGGCCGCGCGGCACGGTCCGGGAACGGGCGGTCAGAGCTTCTCGAACGGGTCGTGCTCGGCGAGCAGTTTCTCCAGTCTCGCCTGGTCGACGCGGCTGACGATCTGCCCGGCCTCCTGCCGGTCGCGGATGACCTTGGCGAGGGTGAAGGCGGAGGTCACCAGGTACAGCACGGCGATGGCGAGGAAGGCGCGGACCCAGGCGTCGGCCTGGAGGTGGTAGATGCCGACGGCCGTGGCGATCAGCGCGATGGCGAAGGAGGCCGTGGCCTGCCCGTAGAAGGCGGCGGTGTTCTGCTGCTTGACCGGTGTGTCGCTCATGCGAACAGGATCGGCGGGCGTGGCCCGCGCCACATCCGCCGTCGTACTCAGGGTCCGTGGCCCCGGGTACTCAGAGACGGCCTCGCTCAGAACGCCGAGACACCGGTCAGCGCGCGGCCGATAAGGAGCTTCTGAATCTGGCTGGTGCCCTCGTAGAGGGTCATCACGCGGGCGTCGCGCAGCAGTTTGCCCACCGGGTACTCGTCGATGTAGCCGTAACCGCCGAAGACCTGGAGGGCATTGTTGGCGGCGCGGACGGCGGCCTCGGAGGCAAAGAGCTTGGCCTTGGAGGCCTCCGTGGCGAAGGGCCTGCCGCGGTCGATCAGGTCGGCGACCCGCCAGGTCAGCAGCCGGGCGGCGTCCACGTCGACGGCGATGTCACTGATCAGCTCCTGCACCAACTGGTGGCGGGCGATGGGCTTTCCGAACTGTTCGCGCTCGCCCGTGTACCGCACGGCCGCGTCCAGGGCGGCCTGGGCGATGCCGGCACAGCCGGCCGCGACCGACATCCGCCCCTTGGCGAGCGCGGACATGGCGACGGAGAAGCCCTTGCCCTCCGGGCCCAGCATCGCGGAGGCGGGCACCCGCACGCCCTGGAGCACCAGTTCGGCGGTGGCCTGGCCGCGCAGCCCGAGCTTGCCGTGGATCGTGCGGCGGGTCAGACCGGGACTGTCGGCGGGGACGAGGAAGGCGGTGACACCCTTGTGCCCGGGGGCGTCGGTGGAGCGGGCGAAGAGCAGGACGACGTCGGCCCATGTCCCGTTGGTGATGAACGTCTTCGTACCGTCGAGGACGTAGTCGTCGCCTTCGCGGACCGCGCGGGTGGTGAGGTTGCCCGCGTCGGAGCCGGTGCCCGGTTCGGTGAGGCCGAAGGAGCCGACGTACTCGCCGGCGGCGAGCCCGGGCAGCCAGCGCCGCTTCTGCTCCTCGTTCCCCCAGGCGGCGATCGTCTTGGCGACGAGGCCGAGGGAGACGGAGACGATGCCGCGCACGGAGGAGTCGCCCCGGCCGAGCTCCTCGGTGACCAGGCAGTACGCGAGGTGGTCGCCGCCGGAGCCGCCGTACTCCTCCTCGAGGGTCAGGCCGAGGAATCCGACCTCGCCGAGCTTCTTGACGATGCCCCGGTCGACCTCCTCCGCGCGGTCCCAGGCCACGACGTGGGGCGCTATCTCGCCCTCGACGAAGTCCCGGGCCAGCCGGCGGACGGCGGCCTGTTCCTCGCTGAGCTCCAGGTTCACGTCGGGTCACCTCGCGGCTTAATTAGCACTGCTAGTTTATGTGTGCAGACCTACTATGTGCGCCATGGCCCGACCGCGCAAGCCCCTGCTGAGCACCGACCGCATCGTCGAGACGGCACGTGCGCTGGTGGACGCGGAGGGCCTCGCGGCCGTCTCCACGCGCCGGCTCGCGGCCGAGCTGGGGGTGAGCGGGCCGTCGCTCTACAACCACTTCCGCACCAAGGACGAGATCCTGGAGGCGGTCGCCGACTCGGTGAGCGCGCAGGTCGATCTGTCGATGTTCGCGGAGGGGTGGGACGCGCGGAACTGGCGGAGCGCGCTGCACGACTGGGCGGTGTCCTACCGGGCGGCGCTGCGGGCGCATCCGAACGTGGTGCCGGTGCTGGCGCACGGGCCGGGGCGACGGCCGGCGGCGCTGCGGCTGGCGGACGCGGTGTACGGGGCGATGGTGGACGCGGGGTGGCCGGCGGCGCAGGCGACGTCGGTGGGGGCCGCTGATGCGGTACTTCGTGATGGGGTCCGCGCTGGGGTCGTTCGCCGGGGGGTTCGTGGACGATGTCGCGGCGTACGACCCCGCGGACTATCCCCATCTGGGGGAGGCGCATCGGTTGGCGGGGCGCCAGGAGCTGATCGACGAGCGGGCGTTCGAGGTGGGGTTGCGGGCGTTGCTGGACGGGCTGGAGGTGCGGTACGAGGAGGTGCGGCGGGTGGGGGGTTAGGGAGGGTCTCCGCCCCCGCCGCCCCTGCCCTTCCCGTCCCTTCAAGGGGCTCCGCCCCTTTCACCCCGGGTGAGCTCGGGGGGCGGGGAGTGCGGGTGGGCGGGTGGTTGCTCGCGCGGTGCCCCGCGCCCCTGACGGGGGCGCGGCCCCTGCTTCTCAGGGGCGCGGGGCACTGCGCGACCAGCCACGACGGGCCCGCAGTCGCCGACGCTCGGGTCCCCGCCCCGTCCGCCCCCTCAGAACGTGACCAGCGCTCGCGCCCCCTTGCCCGCGCGCATGTTCTCGAACGCGTCCGGGATGCCGTCCAGGGCGATCCGTTCCGTCACCAGGAGCCCCAGGTCCAGGCGCCCCGCGCGGACGTGGTCCGCGAGCACCGGCAGGTCGCGGGCCGGGTCGCAGTTGCCGTAGACGCAGCCCGCCAGCGACCGCCCCCAGTGGAAGAGTTCCAGCGCGTTGAACGTGACGACCTCCTCCTTGCCGCCGATGCCGACCACCACCGTCCGTCCGCCCCGCCGCGTGGACTCCCACGCCGTACGGATGGTCACCGCCCGCCCCACGCACTCCACCGCGACATCGACGCCCTGCCGCCCCGTCAGCCCGCGGATCTCCCGCGCGGTGGTGGATGAGGCCACCACGTAGTCCGTGGCACCCGCCCGCCGCGCCAGCGACTCCTTCTCCGGCGAGACGTCGACCGCCACGACGCGCCCGGCCCCGGCGATCCGCGCCGCCTGGAGCGCCGCCAGCCCCACCCCGCCGGCCCCGAACACCGCGACCGTCTCCCCCGGCCGAACCCGCGCCGCATGGTGCACGGCCCCGTATCCGGTGAGCACCGCGCACCCCAGCAGCGCCGCGTCCGCCAGCGGCACCCCGTCCGGCGCGGGCAGCACGCACCCCGCCGGGACCACCGTCTCCTCCGCGAACGCCGCGACGTTCAGTCCGGGGTGCAGCTCGGTGCCGTCCGTCGTGCGGGCGTACACCTCCGCCGCGCCGTTCAGCGCGTTGGCGCACAGCCACCCCTCGCCCAGTTCGCAGGCGTGGCAACTGCCGCAGGCGGGCGCCCAGTTCAGCACCGCCCCGACGCCCGGTGCGACATGCGTGACGCCCTCCCCCACGGCGACCACCGTGCCCGCCCCCTCGTGCCCGAGCACGGCGGGGAGCGGCACCCGCATCGTCCCGTCGGACAGGGACAGGTCGGAGTGGCAGACCCCGACGGCGGCGAGCCGGATACGGACCCGGCCGGGGCCGGGGTCGGGCAGGTCGATCTCGGCGATCTCCAGCGGAGCACCGAGGGCGGGCAGGACGGCGGCGCGTACGGCCATGGTCGTTCGGCTCCCTCGAAGTCGAAGCGTCGGGGTCGGAAAGGCAGAGTCGGAAAGACCCGGTCAGGCAAGCTCGGTCAGAACTGGAAGGACTTCGTCTGCAGGTATTCCGCCAGTCCGTGCGGACCCAACTCCCGTCCCACCCCGGACCGCTTGTACCCGCCGAAGGGGGCCAGCGGGTTGAACCGGCCGCCGTTGATGTCGACCTGGCCGGTCTCCAGCCCCCGCGCGAAGGCCACCGCCTCCGCCTCGTCGGCCGCCCAGACGGCCCCGGCCAGCCCGTACTCGGTGCCGTTGGCGATCCGCAGCGCGTCCTCGGCGTCCTCGTAGCGCAGGACGCACAGGACCGGGCCGAAGATCTCCTCCTGGGCGATCGTCATCTCCGGGCGCACGTCGGCGAAGACGGTGGGGCGGACGTAGTAGCCGCGTTCGCGCGGGGCGTCGGGGCCGCCGGCCACCGGACGGGCGCCCTCGGCGACGCCCTTCTCGATGTACCCGCGCACCCTGTCCCGCTGCCTGGCACTGGCCACCGGGCCGATGCGGTCGCCGTACTTGGCGGCAGCGGCGGCGGCGAGTTCCACCGCCTCGTCGTAGTCGTCGCGGTGAATCAGCATCCGGGTCCACGCGCTGCACGTCTGGCCGGAGTTGGACATCACGTTGGCGACGCCGACGTTGACCGCGCGGGCGAGGTCGGCGCCCGGCAGGACGACGTTGGCGGACTTGCCGCCCAGTTCGAGGGCGACGCGCTTGACGGCCGCCCCCGCGGTCGCGCCGATGCGACGGCCGACGGCGGTGGAGCCGGTGAAGGAGACCATGTCGACGCCCGGGTGCTCGGCCAGTGCCTGCCCGGCGACCGGGCCGAGGCCCGTGACGAGGTTGAACACCCCGGCCGGGACGCCCGCCTCGTCGACCGCCTCGGCGAAGCGCTGGGCGGTGAGCGGGGTGTCCTCGGCGGGCTTGAGCACCACCGTGCAGCCCGCCGCGAGCGCCGGGGCGACCTTGGCGACGATCTGGTGCAACGGGTAGTTCCAGGGGGTGATGGCGCCGACCACGCCGACCGGCTCGTGCAGCACGGTCGAGTTGCCGAGCCGCTCCTCGAAGGCGTACGTGGCGGCCAGTTCGGCGTAGGACCCGGCGACCGCCACGGGCATGCCGACGTGCACCGTCCGCGCGAGCTTGAGCGGGGCGCCCAGTTCGGCCGTCACGGTCTCGGCGATCTCCTCCGCGCGGTCCTCCAGCCGGTCACGCAGGGCGGCCAGCCGGGCGGCCCGCTCGGCGGGTTCGGTCGCCGCCCAGCCGGGCAGCGCGGCCCGGGCGGCGCGTACGGCTCTGTCGACGTCCTCGGCGGTACCGGCCGGAACGTGGGCGATGACCTGCTCGTCGGCCGGGTTCACGACCTCGATCGTGTCCGGCCCGGCGGCGGGGCGCCAGGCACCGTCCACATAGATGGCGTCGTGTCCGTCGCGTGCCTTCATCGTCTTCCTCCCGGGCGGTACGGCGTCGGCTCCCGAACCCCAAACTAGCGGCGTTAGTTTTTTGGCGCCAGGGGTGTCCGGGACGGCGGACGGCTGCCGGGGCGGCGGAGGGCCACCGGGACGGCATCCGGCGCCTCACCCGCCGCGGATGGCGGTGAGGTGGGCGAAGACGACGATGTTGCCGGTGTACCCCGTCCGGCTGCGGTAGAGCCCGCCGCAGGTGAGGACGCGCAGTTCGGGGCGGTCGCCGGTGCCGTACACCTCCTTGTCGGGGAAGTGGTTCTTGTCGAAGGTGCGCACCCGGTCGACGGTGTAGACGGCGGTCCGGCCGTCGGCGCGGCGGGCCTCGACATGGTCACCGGGGTCGAGCTGGCCGAGCGCGGCGAAGACGGCGGGCCCGGTCCGGGTGTCGCGGTGGCCGACCGCGACGGCGGTGCCCGCCTCGCCCGGGGTGGGGCCGTCCGCGTACCAGCCGATCAGCTTGGGCCGGTCCACGGGCGGGGTGCCGAGCTGCCGGTGGGCGTCGAGCCGGACCGGGACGATCGGCGCGTCGACCCCGAGGTCGGGGATGCGCACGGCGGTCGCCGGCGACCGGGGCAACGGTCGGGGCGGGGGCGTGGGGTCGGCGCTTCGGGAGGGGCCGGCCGCCGGGCCGCCGCCGTGCGCGCCGGAGGCGGCCCGCGTCGTCCCGGCGGCCGGGACGTGCGCCTCGGGGTACCGCTCGTGGTGCCCCTCCCCGCACCGCAGGACCAGCGTCGTCAGGACGACCGCGAGGACGGCTGTCCTGGCGAGGCGGTAGGCGCGGGTCCGGCGCCACGGCTTGCGTCGGCGCCTACGCGGCACGCCGGCGGATGAGGCGGACATAGGCGAACCCGCTGAGCACGACGAGGCCCACGGCCGCGGTCGCGGTGGTGGGTGAGAACGCCTCGGTGGCGCGGGCGAGGCCGCCGCCACCCGCGTGGACGCCGCCCTTGGGGCCCTCACCGTTGTCGTCGCCGATGGTCGCCGCCCCGTGGCCCTGGCCCTCGGCCCTCTCGTAGCCCCCCTTCTTCGCGTCGTGCTTGTCGTCGTGGCAGTTGACGCGGAAGACCTTCTCCTTGGTGCCGGGCGGCGGGACCGGCGGCACGGCGGGGACGTTCGGCACCCAGGTGATCTTGTACTGGCCGTCGGCCAGGCCCAGTACGTCGGTGTGGCCGGCGCCCGCGGCCAGGGTGATGCTGCCGCTGACGACGGCGCTGGTGGGCAGCGGGGGCTGCGGTGTGATGGTGTAGGCGACGGTCGTCGCCGAGTCGAAGTTGGTGGCATCCAGGTAGAACCTGCACACCACCGGGTCCTCCTTGGAGACCGTGTAGGGCACGCCCTCCCGGTGGACCCTGATGTCACCGCCTTCCCCGACGGCCGCGGCGGGCGCGGCGAGCCAGACCGCGCCGGTGGCGGTGAGTGCCGCGACGGCGGCGGTGGCGCCGACGCGGGAGGCGAGGGGTGCGTGGGGGTGTCGAGGTGGGCATGCGCATTCCTCCGAGTCAGACGATTTTCATACAAATCGCTCTTTCACCTGACTCTCTTTCACGGGAGGGACCCGCGCGCGGCATGCCGCGCGGGACGCGGCACGGAGTCCACCCGAGCGGGTCAACGCGCCTGTACAAGGGGCGCGGGGCCGTGTCGATATGCGGCTCCGCCGCGTGGGCGCGATCTTCCAGGGGGTCCGGGGGGCGGAGCCCCGGGGTCGGGACGGGAAGGGGCGACGGGGGACGGGGGACGGGACGACCCCGCGCAGGCCTCAGTCCAGCGAAAGCGACAGATACGCCCGCAGCAACTGCCGCGCCTCCTCGATGATCCGCTCGTCGCCCTCGGGGGAGACTCGGAAGGCGAGGTGGACGAGCGTGTCGGCGGTCTCGACGGCGACCAGGACCGTGCGCCGCAACTCCTCGTCCGGGCCCCGGCCGAGGTGGCCGGCGAGCAGTTCGGCCAGCCGGTCGGCGACCCGGTGGTTCGGCTCGGTGTGCCGGGTGCCGATGGGTATCTGGTTGCCGAAGTCGACGAGGGAGAAGCCGGGGGCGGTGCGCTTCATGTCGAGGTACTCGTCCAGCACCGCGTCCATCGCCGCACGCCAGCCGCCCTCGCCCGCCGTCTCCTCCAGCCGGCGTGCGACGCGCTCGGTGTACCTCTCCAGGTTGCGTTCGCCCAGGGCGTCGGCCATCGCACGCTTGTTGCCGAAGAAGCGGTACACGGAGCCGATCGGGACACCCGCCCGCACGGCCACCGCCCGGGTGCTCAGTTCGTCGTAGCCCACCTCGTCGAGCAGGTCGGCACAGGCGTCCAGGATGCGGGTGAGCCGTTCGGCGCTGCGTCGTTGGACCGGCGCGCGGCGCAGCGAGGTGGGGTGGGGCGCGGGCATCAGCATGCCTTTCCGACGGGGGCCGGGATACCTCCCCCGTCTGTACGCACGGCGGAACGCCGTCCACTCAAGGGAACGGGCGGGTGCGCGCCGCGTGCCGTGACGTCGCGCCCGCCGGCCGCCGGGGGCGCGCCCGTCGCCCCGCTCGCCGTGGGCGACGAGGAATCCGAGGACGGCGATTTCGAGGACGGCGATGCCGAGGACGGCGATGCCGAGGTAGGTGAATGCGACGACGGCGATTCCGTGCCCGTTCCGGAGGCCGTGAGGTCCGCCGTGCGCTCCACGGGTTCGCCGTCGACCGCCCAGAGGGTGCCGTCGTCCGCGTAGAGCCGTGCGGTGAGGTGGTGCGTGCCGCGCGCGAGGTCGGCGTCGAGCCGGTACTCGGTGGTGTGCAGCCTGGCCAGGAGCCGGCCGTCCAGATAGAGCCGGACGATGCCCCGGCCGGCGACGGCCACCGGTCGGGCGCCGGCGGGCGAGAGGCGGAAGCGGCGCAGGATCAGCCGGACGTCCCAGGTGTCGCCGGAGTCCGGCTCGACCTCGATGCCCACCTCGGGGGCATCCTTCTTGTCCATTTCACGGTAGTGCCTCCCCCTCTCGTCGGTGTGCTCCAGCACCTTGCCCACCGGTGAGGAGGAGTCCCCGTTGATCCCGTTGCTCTGCCCGTGCCCGTCATCGGCGCCACAGCCGGCCGAACCGCCGAGCAGGGTGCACACCGCGAGCGCCGCGAGCAGTCCGCGCGTCCACGACATGTCGCCGAGCGTAGAACATTTCTGCGACGCGCCGGATCGTCCTCAGGGCTGGTTCCCGGCCACCGCATGCGTCTCAGGGCACACGCCCGGGTCCTCCCTCTTGCGTACGCCGGACGTCATTCCTACGGTGAAGCATAGGAATCGGGATCCGCGGCGGCCCAGAACAGGACCCCGTACGGGACCGGACCGGGAACCGAGGGAGTACGCATGAGCAGGGACGCGAGGAAGCGTGCCGAAGGACTGACCTACCTGCACGGTTTCGGCAACGAGCACAGCTCCGAAGCGGTGTCCGGCGCCCTGCCCGAGGGCCGCAACGCGCCGCAGCGGGCCCCGCTCGGGCTGTACGCCGAGCAGCTCAGCGGCACGGCGTTCACCGAGCCGAGGGCGCACAACCGCCGCTCCTGGCTGTACCGGATCCGCCCGTCGGCGGCGCACCCCGCCTTCCGGCGGACCGACAACGGGGCGCTGCGCTCCGCCCCGTTCACCGAGACCGTGCCGGACCCCAACCGGCTGCGCTGGGACCCGATGCCCGAGCCGGCACCGGGCACGGACTTCCTCGCGGGCCTGTGGACGCTCGGCGGCAACGGCGACGCGGCTCAGCGCACCGGCATGGCCGTGCACCTTTACCACGCCAACGCCTCCATGGAGCGGGTGTTCAGCGATGCGGACGGCGAGCTGCTCATCGTCCCCGAGCACGGCGGGCTGCTGCTGCACACCGAGTTCGGCGCACTGCTCGCGGAGCCCGGCCATGTGGCGCTGGTCCCGCGCGGGGTGCGCTTCCGGGCGGAGCTGCTGGACGACGGTGCCCGCGGCTACGTCTGCGAGAACTACGGCGCCCCCTTCCGCCTGCCCGACCTCGGCCCCATCGGCGCCAACGGCCTCGCCAACGCACGGGACTTCCGGGCGCCGGCGGCGGCGTACGAGGACGTGGAGGGGCCGGTGGAGGTGGTGAACAAGTTCTGCGGCAACCTCTGGGCCGCCGAGTACGACCACTCGCCGCTCGACGTCGTCGCCTGGCACGGCAATCACGTGCCGTACGTCTACGACCTGCGCCGCTTCAACGTGATCGGCAGCGTCTCCTACGACCACCCGGACCCGTCGATCTTCACGGTGCTGACCTCCCCGTCCGACACCCCGGGGCTGGCCGGCGTGGACTTCGTGGTGTTCGCGCCGCGCTGGCTGGTGGGCGAGGACACCTTCCGGCCGCCGTACTTCCACCGGAACGTGATGAGCGAGTACATGGGGCTCGTCGAGGGCGCGTACGACGCGAAGTCGGCCGGAAAGGGCGGGTTCGTGCCGGGCGGCGGCTCGCTGCACAACATGATGTCGGCGCACGGACCGGACCGCGCGACGTTCGACCGGGCGAGCACGGCCGAGCTGAAGCCGCAGAAGATCGACGACGGGCTGGCGTTCATGTTCGAGACCCGGTGGCCGGTGACGCTGACCTCGCACGCGGCCCGCGCGGAGCACCTGCAACAGCGTTACGACGACGTCTGGCAGGGCCTGGAACGGCACTTCCGCCCCTTGCCCTGACGGTTTCCCTGCCGGTACGGATGGCCCGTGACCTCCTTCGCCCCGGATTCGATCGTCCTGAACCGCAAGCTGCCGCTGTGGTACCAGGTCTCGCAGTCGCTGCGCGCCTCCATCCTCGGCCGCCCGGCGGACGCGCCGCTGCGCCTGCCCACCGAGGAGCGGCTCGCGGTCCACTACGGGGTGAGCGTGCTGACCATGCGGCAGGCGCTCAAGGAGCTGGAGGACGAGGGGCTGATCAGCAGGCACCGACGGCGCGGCACCTTCATCGAGCCGGACGCCCGGCGGGGCGCTCCGGTGCGGCTGCTGGGGTCGGTGGACGCGATCGTGGCCCAGCAGTCGGGGATGGCGGCGGAGCTGCTCGCACACGGCCCGGTGCCGGTGCCGGCGGAGTTCGCCGAGCACTTCGCGGGGGAGAGCGAGGTGATGGCGTACCACCGGCTGCGCAGCGACGAGCAGACCGGCGAGCCGACGAACCACGCGCGCAACTACGTACGGGCGGAGGCGGCGGCAGGGGTCGATCCGGGGGATCTGGAGCGGTGGCCGATGACGAAGGTGCTGCGGGACGTGGTGGGTGTGGAGATCGCCCGGATCACCGACACCGTGCAGGCGCGGCTGGCCGACCCGGAGACGGCCCGCCTGCTGAACGTGCCGCTGCTCAGCCCGATCCTGCACTACACCGGCGTCACGTACGGGACGGACGGGCGGGTGCTGGACGTCGCGGTCATCCACTACCGGGGGGACCGCTTCTCGTTCACGGTGACGCTGGAGGCGACGTAGGGGGTCCCCGGGGAGGGTTTTCTCGCCCCCTCCGCCCCTACCTCTACCCCTACCCCTACCGTCCCCGAAGGGGCTGCGGGGGCGGAGAGAACCGGCGTACGCCCCCGCCGCCGCACCCCGTCGTACGATGCCACCCGTGACGAACGACGACGCTCCGCTGCTGGCGGACCTCATGCCGTGGTCCGTCCCGCCTCCCCGTCCCGGCCGCGCCTGGCCCCTCGCCCCGGACGCCCCATCGCTCAGAACCCGCTGGGACGCCCTCCTCAAGGCCCAAGGCCCCGACCGGGACGCCCTGTTCGAGCCGACCCGCGCCCGTACCCTCCACTCCGCGGTCGCCCAGCTCCCCGGGCATCCCACCGGCACGGAACGCCTCGACCGCACCACCGGCCCGTGCCCCGAACCGGTCCGTGTCCTGCGTGCGCCGTTCGACGAGCAGTGGCTGATCCCCGACCACCGCCTGATCGACGCCGCCCGCCCCGAGCTGTGGCGCGTGGCCGACGAACACCAGGTGTTCGCACTGGAGTTGCCGCCCACGACCGCGAGCACGACCGCAACCGCCGCCGGGGGCGCCGAGTCCCGGGGCGGGTCCGGGCGGCCGCCGCTCCCGCCTCCGCTGTCGCTGCCGTTGCTCGCCACCTCCCTCCTGCCCTTCCCCGCGCCACGCACCGGCCGCGTCCGGCCGCTGTACCGGCGTCCCGGTGGCGTGGAGCCCAATCTGGCGCCCGGTCTCGCGGCGCATCTGGGCGCCCGGCTGGGGCGTACGCCGGAACCGCCGGAGATCCTGGCCTGGATCATGGCGGCCGTGCGCCACGGGCCGCGCGGTCACACCGTCCCGCTGACCGCCGATCCCGAACGGTGGGAACACGGGGTGGAGTTGGGCCGTCGAATGCTGTGGCTGATGCGGCGCGTCGGGGAGCGTCCCCGGCTGCCCGGCGGGCGGCGGCCGTACGTCCGCGCGCCGCTGCCGGCGCGGCCGGTCCACCTGGCGCACGACCGCGACGCGGAGGTCCTCGACCTCGACGGCGGACGTATCTCGCCGGTGCCGGCCGCCGCGTGGGAGTTCGAGGTGGCGGGGGCGCGGGTCGTCGAGTCCTGGTTCGCGGCCCGTACGGCGGAGCCGGAACCCGGCACCCTGGCCGCGATCCGCCCGGCCGACTGGCCGCAGAGCCGGACGTCCGAGCTGCTGGAGCTGATCACCGTGCTGACGCTGCTGGCGGAACTGGGTCCGGCGCGTGCGGAGTTGGCGTCGTCCACCGAGGGGGCGCCGACCGCGTCCGCGCTGCGGGACGCCGGTGTCCTGCCGGTGCCGGCCGCCCGCCGCCGCCCCGCCTCCGTCCTTGACCATCAGGAAGAGGGACCGGAGGGGCAGTTCACCCTGCTGTGACGTGTGACGGCGGAACCGGATCGGGCCGCGCGCGACGCTCGATCGGCAGGAACGAGGCAGGGGCAGAACCAGAGGCGGGGACGAGGGCGGAAAGGGCGGGAGCCGAGGGCGGTGCGACGAAGGACGCGCCGACGCGGGGGACGGGTCCGGCGGTCCGGCGGGGGCCGAGTGCGGGGCCGGAGTCCGGGAAGGGCCGGGGGCGGAACCCCCGGGTGGGGCGGAAGGAGCAGGGCCGGGTCCGGCGTACGGTCCGGGTGGGCCGCGTACGCCAGGGACGGCACCGTCAGATCACACCGACGGCACCCGCACGCCAGTGCTCTCCCCTCACCGTCCTCCGAACAGCGACCGGCGCAGCCGGCGCAGCGGTGCGAACAGCGAGACCCTGCGGACCCGTGCCCCCCTGTCACTGCGGCCGTGCTTGACGTCACGTGCCGTTATCTCCCGCATCAGCGACGTCGCCTCCGCCGTCTCGCGCTGCGGCAGCGCGGGGCCGCCGAGTACCGCGAGGTGGCGGTCGAGGCGCGTACTGCTCGCGCTGCTCCCGCAGGTGATCGCAGGGACCCTCGCCCTGCTGCGCATCGTTATCTGTTCCATGTCACTCCCCACCCGTCTTGTGCACCCGGCCCGGGCAGGGTAACCCTATCGCTCCCCCGGGGCACTCACGTATCACGGTCACGCGATTCACCTTCCCCGTAAGGGTGTTGACAGTTATTCGACTACTCTCCGAATCCGACCGAATCCAGGGCGAGTTGGACAACCGGCGCACTTGTCGGACGGACTGACCCCCCATCGGGTTCCAGGGTCACGGCGAGTGATGTCGCCGACTTGGCCAGGCCTTCGGCGACCAGGGGCGTGTCGCCGTCGAACAGGCCGAGGGAGCGCGGTTGCGCGCCGGGGCGCATGAGCCACAGTTGATGCACCCGCGTGTCCGGCAGCGCGCCCGCGCCGCTCAGCGTGACCACCGCGCGCCCCTCCGACGCGGAAGCGATCACGGACAGTCCCCGCCCCCGGGCATCGCGGTCGGCGGCGGCCCTGGCGTCGGGCGCGGCGAGAACGTGGGCGATCTCACGTGCCTGCGCACGCTCGGCGTCCAGCGTGTCCTGGGTCCGCGAGGCCTGCACCGCGATGAGGGCGGCGACGACCAGCGCCGCGGCGGCGGTCGCGGTGGCCAGCGGCGCGAACAGCGGGCGCAGCCGGGGCGCGCGGGCCCGGGCGGGCGGCGGGGCCGTGCCCCAGACGTGCGGCGGCAGATGCGGTGGGCGGACAGCGGACGCGTCCCGGCCGGGGGCGGGCTCCTGCGGGGTGGCGCGGACGGCCGCGAGGACCCGGTCGCGCATCGCGGGCGGGGCCGGGGCGCTGGTGGACCAGGCGAGCCGCACGGCGTCCTCGGACAGCGCGCGCACCTCGCCGGCACAGCTGTCGCAGCGGCGCAGATGCTTCTCGAATCGGCGGCGTTCGTCGGGTTCGAGGGCGTCGAGGGCGTAGGGCGCGGCGAGCGAGTGCGGATCGTCACGGCCGAAGAGCTGATCGAACAGCCTGTCGACAGGGCTCATGCCGCACCTCCCAGGCAGTGGCGCAGCCGGGTGAGGCCGTCGCGCATCCGGGTCTTGACCGTACCGAGCGGCAGGGACAGCCGCTCGGCCACCTCACGGTAGGTGTAGCCGTCGTAGTAGGCGAGGGTGACGGACTGCCGTTGCAGCGCGGTGAGCCGGTCCAGGCAGCGGCGCACCCATTCCCGTTCGAGGCCGGCCTCCACCTCCTCCGCGACCTGGTCGAAGGCGGGGTGGTGGGCTCGGCGGGCCTCCCGCTCCTCGCGTTCGCCGGACGCGCGGGCGCTGCGCACCCGGTCGACGGCGCGGCGGTGGGCGACGGTCAGGATCCACGACAGCGCGCTGCCGCGGCCCGGGTCGAACCGGGGTGCGGAGCGCCACAGTTCGAGGAGCACCTCCTGCGCCACCTCCTCCGACTGCGCCGGGTCCCGCACGACGCGGCGCACCAGGCCGAACACCGGCCCGGACACCATGCCGTACAACTCCTCGAAGGCCTTCTGATCGCCTCCGGCGACGAGTGCCAGGAGTTCCTCCGCCTCCACTCGTACCCCCCTCTCCGGTCGCGGCACGCGGCGCGCGGCCTCACTGGTCGTTCGTAGCGATCACGTCCTCGGACGGGATTACGGATCGGCGGGCCGAAAACGCGGGTCGGGCGGCGACCAATACGGCGGTTCCTCGACGACTTCCCCTTCCCCCGGCGCCCGCCGCCCTGACGGCCCGTGAGTTTTTTTCGGCTCCGACCAATCCGCCCCGCCGGCCTCTCCGAATGCCCGGTCAGTGAGGCGAACCGGCACCGCGACCGCACGGACGCAAGGGATGCACGGAGCGCACAGGACACCCGGGACGCACAGCCCGGTGAACGGACGGATGGACGGATGAACGGACGGATGGACGCACGTACGCACGAACGCACGGTCGACCCCTTGAACGGGCGGACCGGCCGCGTGTCCCCGCCCTCCGGCAGCGGCGTGGGGCGCAGGAGCCTCGCCACCCTCCTGTGCGGCGCGCTGGCCGCCGGGGGACTCGCCGCCGCCGGTGTGGTCGTACTGGAGCCGGGGGCGGCCTCCGCCTCCAGCCACCGGGAGGCCCCGCTGATCTCGGGGCAGCCGCAGTACGACAACACCGACGTGTACGCGTTCGTGAGCCCGGACAAGCCGGACACGACCACGCTCGTGGCCAACTGGATCCCGTTCCAGGAACCGGCCGGCGGACCCAACTTCTACACGTTCGCGGAGGACGCGCAGTACGACCTCCACGTCGACAACAACGGTGACGCGCAGAGCGAGTTGATCTTCCGCTACACGTTCCGCACGCACACGAAGAACAAGGACACCTTCCTCTACAACACGGGCCCCGTCGACAGCCTGGACGACCCGGACCTGAACATCACGCAGACGTACGACATCGACCTCATCAAGCTGCGCAAGCAGCACCTGGTGGCGAAGACGAAGATCGCGGACGACGTGCCGGTGGCGCCCTCCAACGTCGGCAAGGCGTCCATGCCGGACTACGGCAAGCTGCGCGACCAGGCCGTGTACAAACTGTCCAGCGGCTCCACGACGTTCGCGGGCCAGGCCGACGACCCGTTCTTCCTGGACCTGCGCGTCTTCGACCTGCTGTACGGCGGGGACCTCTCCGAGGTGGGCCGGGACACGCTCGCGGGCTACAACGTCAACTCCGTGGCCCTCCAGGTGCCGACCGACATGCTCACCGAGTCCAAGGACCAGCCGGTCGTCGGCATCTGGTCGACGACGCAGCGCAAGGACGCGCGCGGCCACTGGACACAGGTCTCGCGGCTGGGCAACCCGCTGGTCAACGAGGTCGTCAACCCGCAGAAGGACAAGGACAGGTTCAACGCCTCCGCACCCTGGGACGACGCGCAATTCCTGAAGAACGTCACCAACCCCGAACTGCCCAAGCTGATCGAGGGCATCTACAAGATCGACGCGCCGGACGAGCCGCGTGACGACCTCGTCGACGTCTTCCTGAAGGGCGTCAAGGGTCTCAACCAGCCGCCGTCCGTGCGTCCGGCGGAGGAGCTGCGGCTCAACACGTCCATCGAACCGACCGCCGACCCCAAGCGGCTCGGTGTGCTCGACGGCGACAACGCGGGCTTCCCCAACGGCCGCCGGCTGACCGACGACGTGGTCGACGAGGCGCTGCAGGTGATGGAGGGCGAGCTGGTCGGCGCCAAGAACGACCTCGGCGACGCGGTCGACGCCAACGACCAGAAGTTCGGTGACTCGTTCCCGTACCTCGCGGAGCCGACGGCCGGTTCGCGCGGCGCGACGGCGAAGACGGACGGCAACAGCGTGCGCAACCAGCTCGGCGACGCGCTCACCACGAACGGCGTGGGCGGCGGTTCGGACACGACGCTCATCGTGACCTCCGCGGCCGCCGGTGCCGCCGGCTTCCTCCTGATCGCCACGGCCCTGGTGTGGTGGCGCCGCCGCACCCGCCGCACGTACTACTGACCGAAGGAGACAGACACCCCATGCCTCCCACTCCACCCCCCGAGCGCCCCG
Organism: Streptomyces sp. B3I8; assembly: GCF_030816915.1. Taxonomy (NCBI): domain Bacteria; kingdom Bacillati; phylum Actinomycetota; class Actinomycetes; order Kitasatosporales; family Streptomycetaceae; genus Streptomyces; species Streptomyces sp. B3I8. The sequence goes on from NZ_JAUSYN010000002.1 coordinate 1,299,941, forward strand.
AAGAGGCCCGCAGGGCCTCCCGGGACGCGGGGAACCGCGCGACCGGCCCGGACGCACCCGCACCCGGCACTACTCCCGGGGGCTCCGGGGGCTCCGGGGGCTCCGGGGGCTCCGGGGGCTCCGGGGGCGAAGCCCCCGGAGGTCGGGAACGGGAAGGGGCGGCGGGGGCGGAACCCCCCACGCACACCCCCACCCGCACGCCCCCGCGCACCCCCACCCCGCGGCGCACCCCCACCCGCCTCCACCTCGTCCTCTCCGCCACCGCCCTGGCCATCGCCCTCACCACCGGCGCACTGGCCACGGGCGCGGCCCGGCACCCCGCCCCCGCCTCCACCCCATCGGCCCTCCCCGTCACCTCCCCGCGGCTCCTGACCGGCGACGACCTCGCCGCAGGCGTCCGCGGCCTCCAGACCCATCTGCGCGCCCAGCCCCGCGACGTCGACGCCTGGTCCACCCTCGCGCTCGCCTACGTCGAACAGGCCCGCACCGAGGGCGACCCCTCCCGCTACCCGCAGGCCGGCAAGGCCCTCACCCGTGCCCTGAAGCTCGACCCTCACCACGACCCCTCCCTCGCCGCCCGCGCCGCCCTCGCCGCCGCCCGGCACGACTTCCACGGCGCCCTGAAGTACGCGGACGAGGCCCTCGCCGAGAACCCGTACAGCGAGCGGGCGCTGTGCTCCCGCATCGACGCCCTCGTCGAACTGGGCCGCTACGACGACGCCGAGAAGGCCGCCGACCTGGCCGACTCCCGGCGTCCCGGCGTGCCCGTCTTCACCCGCTACGCCTACGTCCACGAACTGCGCGGCGACACCGCCACCGCCCGCCGGGTGCTCACCCGCGCGCTCGACACCGCCGCCACCCGCGGCGACGTCGCCTACGTGGCCACCGCACTCGGCCAACTCGACTGGAATCAGGGCCGGTACAAGACCGCGCTGAGCCACTACGCCCGTGCGCTCGCCGCCGACGACACCTATCTGCCGGCACTCGACGGCCGGGCCCGCGCCCAGGCCGCGCTCGGCGACCGCGCGACGGCGATCCGCGGCATGGAGCAGGTCGTCTCCCGCTACCCGCTCCCCCAACCCCTCGTCGAGCTGGGCGAGTTGTACGAGGAGCGGGGCGCCGACGGCGACGCGGCCAGGGCCCGGGACCAGTACGCCCTGGTCCACGCCTGGATCTCGCTCGCCCGCGCCAACGGGGTGGACGCCGACCTCGACACCGCGCTCGCCGCCGCCGACCACGGCGACCGCGGGGCCGCGCTGAAGGCGGCGCGCGCCGAGTGGAAGCGCCGCCACACCGTGCACACCGCCGACGCGCTCGCCTGGGCGCTGCACGTCAACGGCCGGGACGCGGAAGCCCTCCCGTACACGCGGCGGGCCACCGCCACGGGCTACCGCAACGCCGCCTTCCGCTACCACCGCGGCATGATCGAGCGGGCCACCGGCCACCCGGCGGCGGCCCGCGCCTCGCTGAAGGCGGCCCTCGACCTCAACCCGGGCTTCGCACCGCTCGGCGCCCGCACGGCGCGAACGGCCTGGAAGTCCCTGGGCGGTGCCGGGTGAGGGCCCGCCACCGCCGGTTCGCCACCGGCGCGGGACTGCTCACCGCCGCGGCCGCGCTCGTCCTGCTGCCCGCCGGGCAGGCGGCCGCGCACCCGCTCGGCAACTTCACCGTCAACCGGTACGACGGCCTGGTCGCCGCCCCGGGTCACCTGCGGGTCGACCACGTGGAGGACCTCGCGGAGATCCCGGCGACCCAGGCCGGGCCGGACATCGAACGCGCGGGCGGCCTCACCGCCTGGGCCGGGCAGCGGTGCGCCGAGGCCGCGCACGGCAGTGCGGTGAGCGTCGCGGGCCGGGCCGCCCGGCTCACCGTCGCCACGAGCAGCGCGCACCGGCGTCCCGGGCAGGCGGGTCTGGACACCCTGCGGGTGGAGTGCCGGCTGACCGCCCCGCTGCCCGATACCGACACCGTCCGGGTGCGGTTCCGCAGCGCGGGCGGCACGGCCTTCGGACCCGGCTGGCGGGAGATCACCGCGCGCGGCGACCGTACGACGCTGGCCGGCACCGACGTGCCCGCGAAGTCCGTGTCCCACGAACTGACCGCCTATCCGAAGGAGTTGCTGTCCTCCCCGGCGCACACCGCGCGCGCGTCGTTCGAGGTCCGCCCGGGCGGCCCGGCGCTGGACCGGGAGCGGCAGGACGACGCCCCGGCCTCCTCGGTGCTGCCGCGCGGCGCCGACCGCTGGACACGTGCCCTGGACGGCCTGGTGGCCCGGCAGGACCTCACGCTCGGTTTCGCCACGCTCGCCGTGCTGCTCGCGGTCGGCCTGGGCGCGATGCACGCGCTCGCGCCCGGCCACGGCAAGACCCTGATGGCCGCGACGGCCGCGGCACGCGGGGGCCGGGCACGGCCGCGTGACGTGCTGCCGCTCGCCGCGTCGGTGACCGTCACCCACACCCTCGGCGTGGTCGCCCTCGGCCTGCTGGTCACGGCCGGTTCGGCGGCCGCGCCCTCGGTGATCACCTGGCTGGGCCTGGCGAGCGGCGCGGTCGTCACCGCGGCGGGCATCACCCTCCTGCGCCGGGCCTGGCGGCACCGCGCCGCCCATGAGAAGGAGCACGGACACGGACACCTCCACCCACACGGGCCCGAGCGCGCCGAGGGGCACGAGCACCCCCACGCGCACGAACCCGAGCCCGAGCACACTCACGACCACGACCACGACCACGACCACCCCCACACGCACACGCACACGCACGGCTACGGGCGCCCCCACACCCACCCCACCGCGCCCACCCTCCGCGGCACGCTGCTCCTCGGCTTCGCGGGCGGGCTCGTGCCCTCGCCGTCGGCCGTCGTCGTACTGGTCGGTGCCGCCGCGCTGGGGCAGGCCTGGTTCGGACTGCTGCTCGTCGTGGCGTACGGCGTCGGGCTCGCCCTGACGCTGACCGCGGCCGGCTTCGCCGTCGTCCGGCTCGGCGGCGGGCTGAACCGGCTGCTGGACCGCCACCCGCGCCGGTCCGGGGGCGCGGCGGCGCTGGTGCGCCGGACGGCGCCGCTGGGCTCCGCGTGCGTCGTCCTGCTGCTCGGTGCCGGACTGGTGCTCAGGGGGGCGGCAACCGCCCTCGGCTGAGCTACTTTGAGAGGGAGTGGCAGGCGGCACTCGACGCGACGGGGGGACGCCCGTGTCCGACGCACGACCGGATCGTGAGCGTGTGGTCGCGGGACGCTACCGGCTGCTGTCCCCGCTCGGCGAGGGCGGCATGGGGACGGTGTGGCGGGCCCGTGACGAGGTGTTGCGACGGGAGGTCGCGGTCAAGGAGGTGCGCGCCCCCGACTGGCTGGCGGCGCCCGAGCGGGAGCGGATGTACGCGCGGCTGGAGCGGGAGGCGTGGGCGGCGGCCCGGGTCGCGCATCCCAACGTGGTGACGGTGTACGACGTGGCCGTGGAGGACGGCCGGCCCTGGATCGTGATGGAACTGGTCCGCGGCCTCACCCTCGCCGATCTGCTGGACGCCGAGGGCCCGCTGCCGCCGAGCCGGGCGGCGGCGGTCGGCGCGGAGGTGCTGTCTGCGCTGCGGGCCGCGCACGCCGCGGGGGTGCTGCACCGGGACGTCAAGCCGGGCAACGTGCTGATGGGGAACGACGGCCGGGTGGTCCTCACGGACTTCGGCATCGCCCGGGTCGAGGGCAGCTCCGCGCTGACCATGACCGGCGAGGTGATCGGCTCCCCCGAGTTCCTGGCCCCCGAGCGCGCGCTCGGCCGCGATCCCGGGCCGGAGTCGGACCTGTGGTCCCTCGGCGTCCTGCTGTACGCGGCGGTGGAGGGCGCGACGCCGTTCCGGCAGGACACCCCGCTGAGCACGCTGCGGGCGGTCGTCGACGAGGCGCTGCCGCCGCCGCGCCGGGCGGGTCCGCTGACGCCGGTGATCGAGGGGCTGCTGTGCAAGGACCCTGCCGGGCGGCCTCCCGCCGAGCGGGCCGAGGAGGACCTGAGGGCGATCGGCGCGGGCGGCACCCCGGCCGCGCGCGGGCCGGCGTACTCGCCCACGATCGCCGCCCTCCCGGGCTTCGGCCCGCCGGACCCCACCGCGGGGCACGGCACCCCGGACCCGACGACGACGGCCACGCCGAACACATGGAACTCACCGACCTCACCGCCCCCGCACCGCGACCGCCGTACGGTCGTCGTCCTCGTCGCCGGCGTGCTCGCGCTGGCCCTGGCACTCGCGGGACTGACGTACGCCCTGATCGACAGGGGCGCCGATGCCCCGGACACGAAGGGGGGCGGCGACAACGGCACCCCGCGAAAGAGCGCGAGCGTGGGCCGGAACAAGGACGCTCCGGCCCACAGCACTCGTACGTCGTCCGCGCCGGCGCAGTCGGTGGAGGTGACGATCTCCGGCGCCGATCCGTACTCCGGGAAGTGCGCGGCGGGCCGTCATACCCTCGACATCGAGCTGGACGTCACGGTGCGGCGGACGCCCGCGAAGGTGGAGTACCGCTGGAACACCTGGGACGGCCCGGTGTCGGGCTGGCACACGAAGTCGTTCGCCGCGGACGCCGGTACCGAGGCCGGCGGGAAGGGCGTGCTGTGGAAGGAGTCCGTCAGCGTCCGCGGCAAGGACGGCGACGGCGACGGCGACGGCGACGGCAGCATCTGGGTCGAGGTCCGCTCCCCCGCGCGTACCACCTCCAACTCCCTCCCCCTCTCCGTGAAGTGTGTCGACCACGCCTCTCCCACCAGGACCGGCGACTCGCCCTCCCCGCCGCTCTCCTCGTCGCCCGCCTCCTCGCCCTCCTCCTCCTACGGCTGAGGGCCCGCCCGCGTGGATCGCGGACGGGCCCCGGCGGTGGCGGAACGGGCGGGTCAGGCCAGGTTGTCGAGGAGGGGGAGGTAGCCGCCGGACTGACCGGCGGCCGTCGGGTGGTACGACTCGCCGATGTCGAACAGCTCGAGGCTGTGCAGCCACGCCGAGCCGGAGCACAGTTCGTGGCCGGTGAAGGTGGTGCGGACGTCGCCGAAGGCGAAGCCGTGGTCGGCCGCGCGCTTGGCGAGGGCGGCGTCCAGGTGGTCGGCCGCGCCGTTGATCGCGGCGCGCTTGGTCTGTGAGAGGCCGAGGCAGGTGGTGCCGAGCTGGTAGAAGCGCGGGTAGCCGAGGACCACCACCCGGGCGGCGGGGGCCTTGGCGCGGATCGCCGAGTAGACGGTGTCGAGGCGGCCCGGGAGCGTGGAGTCGACGTACGCCTCGGCGGTGTCGATCCGGGACTGGCAGGTGGAGTCGGACTGGAGCACACAGGTCGTCATGACGTCGGAGAAGCCCGCGTCGTTGCCGCCGATGCTGATCGAGACGAGGTCGGTGGCCGAGGTGAGAGTGGCGAGCTGGCCGGACATGACGTCGCCGGTAGTGGCGCCGGAGCAGGCCAGGAAGCTGAACGAGGAGACCGAGTGGGCGGCCTGCCAGAGGTACGGGTAGGCCTTGGTGCTGCGCTTGCAGTCGCCGCCGGAACTCAGGTAGCTGCCCGAGCCGACGCCGGAGGAGTAGGAGTCGCCGAGGGCCACGTAGTCGGTGCCGGCCGCGACCGAGGAGGCCTGCGCCGTGGCCACCCCGGTGAGGGTGAGGCCGACGGCAAGGAGGAGCGAGGTCACGTATGCCGCGATTCGGGAACGTCTCATGGAACCTCCCTTTAGCAGGATCTCTGCCACAACCGTGGTAGCAGCTACGCGTGTTGACTGGAAGTGCTCATGCCAAAATTGTTGACGACTGTTCAACAGCGGTACGGTCACCGGCCACCTGCGCGAAGGCGTCCGTGACGGGCCGGTGGAGCGGTTCACCTGTACCGGTGAACCGCCCCCGGGCCCGAAGTTGACACGTGCGCGGAACGCCGGCGGGTCGGGCGCGGGAAGCCGACGGGGCGAGCACGGGAAATCCGGTGCACGGGCGGCCTTCCTGACGGATCATGGCGACATGCCCGCGAACCCGCCCGAAAAGCCGCAGCCTCAGCCGCGACCGCAACCGCAGGAGCACCCGGCGCAGCCGTACGGCAACCCGTACGACGCCCTGCCGATCCGGCTCAACGTCGACGACTCCGACTCCCCGTCCGACGTCGTCGACGCGCTGTTCCTCGGCCGCTTCGCGACGGGCGAGCAGCCCTGCTCCCACGCGGCCAACATCGACCGGGTGCGCTCGGGCGCCACCCTGCTCCCGCCGGGCGCCCGCGTCCTGCGCACGGCCCGGGACGACGACCGCAGCGCGACCCTCGCCGAGGGCGACGGCTGGACGATGCTGATCTCCCGCTGGAACCGGGGCGCCGACGTCACGGTGACCGCGACCACCGCCGACCTGGCGGAGAAGGTGCTGGCCCAGGCGACGGACGGCGCGGCCGACGAACCGGAGCCGCAGCCGGAGAACGTGACGATGGGGTTCTGGTACGTCTCCCCGCGGCGCGGCCCGCACCGCACCACGCGCCGCATCTCCGCGGGTACGTGGGAGGAGGTGCGGGGCAACTACACCGCGCCGGTGGCCGAGGCGATGGACCGGCTGATGAAGACGACCCCGGAGGACATCGCGGGCCGGCTGCTCCTGCTGCACGGCCCGCCGGGGACGGGCAAGACCTCCGCGCTGCGCACGCTGGCCCGGTCGTGGCGGGACTGGTGCCAGGTGGACTGCGTGCTGGACCCCGAGCGGCTGTTCAGCGACGTCGGATACCTGATGGACATCGCGATCGGCGAGGAGGACGCGGGTGGCAAGGGGCGGTGGCGGCTGCTGCTCCTGGAGGACTGCGACGAGCTGATCCGCGGCGAGGCCCGGCATGTGGCGGGCCAGGCGCTGTCCCGGCTGCTGAACCTCACGGACGGGCTGCTGGGCCAGGGCCGCAACGTACTGGTCGGCGTCACGACCAACGAGGACCTGGAGCGCCTCCACCCGGCCGTGGTCCGCCCCGGCCGCTGTCTGGCCCGGATCGAGGTGGGCCCCCTGACCCGCCCCGAGGCACTCGGCTGGCTGGGCCCGGAGTTCCCCGACCGCGACCGGACCGTCGCCCGCGACGGCGCCACCCTGGCAGAGCTCTACGCCCTCCGCCGCGGCACGACCCCGACCTCGGTCCCGGACCAACGCGACAGGGAGTCGGGCCTGTACCTGTAGAGCCCCCGCCGGGGGACACTCCACGGAGGCGCGGGGAACTGCGCGATCAGCCACGACGCACCCGCACCCGCCGACGAACCCACCCGCCCGAGCTCTCCCGCGCCCCTCCCCCTCCGGGGGCCTGGGGCGGTCCTCCGGGCCAAGGTCCGGAAGGGCGGGGGCGGCGGGGGCGAAACCCGCCCCGCACACACCCCCGGTGCTTACATACCCTTATGCCCCTCTTCGTCGGCACCTCCGGCTGGCAGTACAAGGACTGGCGCGACGTCCTCTACCCCCCGGCGCTCCCCACCGGCCGCTGGCTGGAGGAGTACGCCACCCACTTCAGCACCGTGGAGATCAACAACGCCTTCTACCGCCTCCCCACCCGCGAGACCTTCGAACGCTGGCGCACCCGCACCCCGCCCGACTTCGTCGTCGCCGTGAAGGCGAGCCGCTTCCTCACCCACATCAAGCGCCTCCGCGACCCCGAGGAACCCGTACGCCGCCTGATGACCCACGCCGACGGCCTGGGTGACCGCCTGGGCCCGATCCTGCTCCAACTGCCGCCCACCCTCCGCGCCGACCCCGTCCTCCTCGACGACTGCCTGGCCCACTTCCCCGCCGGCACCCGCGTCGCCGTCGAACCGCGCCACGAGTCCTGGTGGACCCCGGCCGTCCGCGAGGTCCTCACCGCGCACGCCGCCGCCCTGTGCTGGGCGGACGTCCTCTCCCGCCCGGTCACCCCGCTGTGGCGCACCGCCGACTGGGGGTACGTCCGCTTCCACTCCGGCCGCGCCCGCCGCCGGCCGCACTACGGCCGGCAGTCCCTGTCGAGCTGGGTGCACCGGATCGGCGAGGCGTGGCCCGACGAGGCGGACGTGTACGCCTACTTCAACAACGACCCGCGGGGCGCGGCCGTCCTGGACGCGATGCTGTTCGCCCGGACGGCGCGGGCGGCGGGCCGGACAGTGACCCGCACCCCCCACCACCTGCCTCCACTGCGCCCCCGGCCCCCACGCTGAACCGGGGACGGGCCGTGCCCCTGTCCTCCCGCGCCCGCCTCTTGCCGCCCTGTCCGCTCACTCCCCGTACGCCGCCCGCAGGGCGTCCCGTACGGCGGCCAGCGCGTCGTCCTCCCCCAGCCCCAGCCGCCGCACCCGCTCGGCGTACTCCTGCGCGGCCGTCGCGGCGGTCCGCTCCGCGGCGGAGCCGGCGGCGGCGACATACGTGCCGTTGCGCCCCCGCGTCTCGATCACGCCGTCGGCCTCCAGCGCCCGGTAGGCCTTGGCGACGGTGTTCGCGGCGAGGCCGAGGGTCTCGGCGAGCCCGCGCACGGTCGGCAGCCGGTAGCCCACCGGCAGCACCCCCGACCGTGCCTGCTCGGCGATCCGGGCGCGCACCTGCTCGTAGGGCGCGCCGCCCTCCGTACTGTCGATGATGTCGATCTTCAGGCTCACGCACCGATTGTCGCCCGGCGCGCGCCCCGGGGACAGCGAACGGCCCCCCGCCGACGGAAAATTCGGAGGCGCCCGCGCCTCGGCCCCCCGTACCGTGCCGCGACATGACTCCCAACCCCGCCGTGACCGTGTACGACCTGCGCCCCGACGCCGCCGAGGACTGCGAGGCCTTCGCCCGCATCCGCGAGGAGGCGCTCCCCTTCATCCTGCTGACCGGCGAATCCCTCGCGTACGACCTGCGCCACGCGCATCCCGACGCCCACTATCAGCCGCTGCTGGCGAGCGTGGACGGAGAGGCGGTGGGCTCGGCCCAGGTCGGCGTGGTGCACGACAGTCCGAAGCCCGGCCAGGCGTACCTCAACGTGTACGTGCGCCCGGACCACGAGGGCCGTGGCGCGGGCACCGCCTTGGTGCGGACCGCCGAAGAACGGCTGCGGGGCCTGGGGGTCACGGAGGTGTTCTCCTGGGTGCTGGACACGCCCGCGGACCGCGCGTTCGCCGAGCGGCGCGGCTACCGGTCGAGCCGCTCGGCGCACTTCCTCCGGCTCGACCTGACGGACGGCTCCCTGCCGCCGCTGCAGTCCCCGCCGCCCGGCGTGGAGGTGCTCCCCGGCACGGACTTCGCCGCCGACCCGCGTCCGCTGTTCGCACTCGACGCGGAGACGCTGGCGGACGAGCCCAGCGACGTCGACTACGAGATGACGGACTACGAGAACTGGCTGCGGGGGACGTGGAACCACCCGCTGACCAGCCAGGAGCTCACGTCGGTGGTGCTCGTCGACGGCCGCCCGGCGGCGTTCACCATGGCCCGCACGAACGGCGGCACCCGCTACGGCACGGTCATGACGGGCACCGCCCGCGCGTACCGGGGCCGGGGCCTGGCCAAACTCGCCAAGAACGACTCCCTGCACCGCGCCCGTGCCGCCGGACTCACCGAGGCCCTGACGGGCAACGACCACGGCAACGAGCCGATGCTGGCCGTCAACAAGTGGTTCGGGTACGAGATCTGCGCCACGGAGGTACGCCATGTCCGCACCCTCGGCTGACGGGGCCGCGCGGACGGCCGGACCGGTCGTCGAGGTGGTCCTGCGGAAGGCGGGCCGCACGAAGATCCGCTACGGCGCGGAGCTGCTCGCCGACGACGGCCGCCGGATCACCGTACGGGCCCCCTGGTCGGGCGCCGGCGTACGCGACTTCGGCTTCGTCCGCTTCGCACCGGGCGACGTCTTCACCGAGCACTACTAGCGGGACCGCTGGTACGCGGTGAAGGAGGTCCGCGACGGCACCGGCACGCTGAAGGGCTGGTACTGCGACATCACCCGCCCCGCCGTCCTGACCGGCACCGAGCTCCTCTCGGAGGATCTGGACCTGGATCTGTGGCGCTCGGCCGACGGCGCGACGGTCCTCCGGCTGGACGAGGACGAATTCGCGCGGAGCGGTCTCGCCCGGACCGACCCCGAGGCGGCCCGGGCGGCGCTCGGCGCGCTGGACTCCCTGGAAGCGCTGGCCCTGGAACCCGCGTTCCAGGCACTCCTGACCTGACCACCGCCTCTCGCCCGACCACCACTCCTCGCCCGACCGCCTCCCGTCCGCCCGCATTCGACCGCCGCTCCTCACCTGATCGCCACCACCGCGTACCGCTCGTCCGCCACCTCCCTCCCCCACAGCCGGGGGTCGTCCGACAGCCGCTCCACCACCGTTTCCCCGGTGAGGGGTGCCAGCAGCCCGGTGACCCGGTCCGCAGCGATGCCGACCGGGCTCACCGTGCCCCACACGCCTTCGACCAGCACCATCCGGCCGCCGGGCCGGAGCAGGCCGTGCCAGTGCCGCAGGGCGGCCGCCGGGTCGGGCAGGGTCCACAGCACATGGCGGACGAGCACCGTGTCGAACCGCCGCCCGCCCACGGGCGGCGCCGCCGCGTCCCCGAGCAGGAACTCCGCGTCCCGCCCGGCGAGCTTGGCGCGGGCCCGGTCGAGCATGGCCGGGGACGCGTCGACACCGGTGATCCGGTGCCCCGCCTCGGCGGCGAGCAGCGACAGGCTGCCCGTGCCGCAGCCGAGATCGAGCAGGTCACCGGGGCTGCCGGGCAGCCAGCACCGCATCCTTGCGGCCCAGGCGGCGCGGACCCGCGGATCGCCCAGCCCGTGGTCCGGCTCGTCGTCGAAGACGGCGGCCAGCGCCTCCCAGTCGTCACCGAAGGACGCTTCTCCCTCACCGTGGGTGTGCATGGGGTCAGCATGGCAGTCGGCACTGACATCACGATCGTGACAAGCGTTACTGACATCGAGGGTGGGATGGGTCAGGCTCCGGGTAGAGGTCCAGACCCGTGGTAACGCGGGACCTGGTGATCTCGCTAGGAGGCAGCCATGCGCCGGACGACCGTGCACAAGCCGCTGAGGAAGTCGGACTCCCGCCGTGTGCGGGAGGAGGCCGACGAGCGCCCCGCCGAGCGCCCCGAGGTCCGCAAGGACATCCACCGCACCTGGTGGCCGGACGGCTGAGCCGGCCCGGTCCGCCCCTGCCTCCGCTCCGGATCCACGGGGCGGAGCCCCTACCTGAGCCCAGCCTGAGCACTCCCTTAACGCGAGCATAAGGATCCTCTCCCCGCCCCCGAACAGGGGATCCGCCCCGTCCCGCGCGGCTAATTTGCTGACCGCACCCGCCGCGCCCAGGACCTCCGAGGAGCCCCCCATGCCCGCACGCCGCCGTCGCCATGCCGCCGTACTCGCCCTCGTCGGCGGCGCCCCCCTCGCTCTGACCGCCCTCGCCGCCACCCCGGCCGCCGCGCACGGCACGATGGGCGACCCGGTCAGCCGGGTGGCCCAGTGCTACGCCGAGGGCCCGGAGTCCCCGAAGTCCGCCGCCTGCAAGGCGGTCGTCGCCGCCGGGGGCACCCAGGCGCTCTACGACTGGAACGGCATCCGCATCGGCGACGCCGCCGGACAGCACCGGACCCTCATCCCCGACGGCAAGCTGTGCAGCGCCGACAACGAGGAGTTCAAGGGCCTGGACCTGGCCCGCACCGACTGGCCCGCCACCTCCGTGAAGAGCGGCGCGTACACCTTCAAGTACCGCGTCACCGCGCCCCACAAGGGCACCTTCAAGGTCTACGTCACCAAGGCCGGTTACGACCCCGCCAAGCCCCTGGCCTGGGAGGACCTGGACCTCGACCACCCCGTGGCGACCTCCACCGACCCGTCCCCCGTCAACGGCTTCTACACCTTCTCCGGCACGCTTCCCCAGCGTTCCGGGAAGCAGTTGCTCTACGCGATCTGGCAGCGCTCGGACAGCCCGGAGGCGTTCTACTCCTGCTCCGACGTCGACTTCGGCGGAGGCAACCGCGGCGCCGGCAACGACAACAGCGACGGGAACGGCGGGTCGAAGGGATCGGCCCCCGCCCCGGCCGCCTCCGCGCCCACCGACCGGCAGATCGCGGCCGGTGCCCACAAGTCGATGATCGAACACCACGGCCACGGCGACAACGACGCCCGCACCTCGGCGGAGCCCCGCCGCGCCGACGCCACGGCCGGCACGGGTACCGGCACCGCGGCGGGCGGCACCGCCGCCGAGGACACCGCGGCCAACCGGCCCGCGGCCGACGGCACCGCCGAGAACCTCGCCGAGACCGGCGCCGACGGACACACGGCGTACGTCGCGATCGGTGGCGCCGCCGCCCTCGCTCTCGGCGCGGCCGCCCTCTTCGCCTCGGTCCGCCGCCGCGCGACCCCCACGGGCCGCCACGGCCGCTGAACGAGCGGCACGAAAGCACGGGGTCCGCCCGGCGGCTCAGGCCGGGCGGACCCCGTACAGATCTCGGGCGCGGTTCCGGACGCGGTTCCGGGCCGGCCGGTCCCTTCGACCGGCCTCGTGACCACCGCCGTACGTCACCAGGTGGGTCGTACCGGCCCGCCGGGCGCCACCGTCAGCAGCGCGGTGCGCAGGGCGCGCGCGCCCTGCTCCCCCAGTAGTTCGGCCCAGGGCCGCACCGCCTCCGCCGCCGCCTCCTCCGCGGCCCGCGCACAGGCCCAGCCGCTTCCGGTCAGCACCACGAGCCGCGCCCGCGCGTCCTGCGGGTGCGGTCGTCGTTCGACGTAGCCCTTGCGCGCCAGTTCGTCGACGAGCTGGCTGGCGGCCTGCTTGGTGACTCCGAGGTGCGCGGCGAGGTCGGTGACCGTCGCCCCGTCCGGGGCGATCCGGCTGAACGCGAACCCGTGGGCGGGCCGCAGTCCTTCGAAGCCCCGGGCGAGCACACCCGCGTGGATGCGCTGGGTGAGATCACCGGCGGCGGCGAGCAGGGCGGCGGACAGGGCCAGGGCCTCGGAGTTCTCCACGGTGGCATTAGAACACCCTTGACGAATCGGTCAAGCTGCTTGACCATAAGGGCAGGGCAGTTGGTCAAGCAGCTTGACCAACTGATCGCCCTCCCCGCTCCCGCCCGCTCCCTCTGTTCACTCACCGGAGGTCCTCATGCCCGTCGTCCGTCAGTCCGAGGCCGTGACCCACGAGATCCACGGCGCACGCTTCGTCTCCCACGCCGCACCGCGCACCGGCAGCAAGGAGCTGTGCGCCTGGCGGGGCGAGATCCCCGCCGGGACGAAGGCACCGACGCACACCGTCGACCGGGAGGAGATCTTCCATCTGCTCGACGGCGAACTGCTCATCACCCTGGACGGACGGACCGAGCGGGTCGTCGCGGGCGACACCGTGATCGTCACCCCGGGTGCGGCCTTCGGCGTCGAGAACCCCACCGACCGCACGGCCGTCTCCTGGGTCACCACCACCATCGGCCTGGAGGCCGAGCTCGCCGACGGCACCCGGCTCACCCCGCCCTGGGCCAACTGAGCCGGGGCCTCACGCCGCCAGCGAGCCCGGTCCGATCGCTCCCGGGCCGAATTTCGCCCGGACCCGGTCCGCGACCTCCTCGACGCGGCGGACCTTCTCGTCCACCGGGTCGAAGGTCAGCTGGTGCGCGGCGCGCTCGGCGGGCGTCAGCCCCTCCGCGCGCAGCGCGAGCCCCCGCACCCGGGCGCGTTGCAGGCCGAGCGCCTCGTACAGGCGGTACGCGGTCCGGGTGAGCGCCGCCGAATGCGCGGTCGGCTCCGTCAGGGCCCGGCTGCGGACGGTCGCGGAGCGGTCGGCGTAGCGGACGGTGAGGGTCAGCGTCCTGCACACCTGTTCGTCGGCGCGCAGCCGGACGCCCAGTTCCTCGGCGGCCGAGAGCAGGGCGCGGCGGTGCCGGCCGGGGTCGATCTCGTCCAGGTCGAAGGGGCGTTCGGTGGCGAGGGAGCGCGAGACCGCGTCGGGGACGACCCGGCCGCGGTCGAGGCCGTTCGCCCGCTCGTACAGCTCCCGCCCGGCCTTCGCGCCGACGAGCCGCTGCAGCGTGGCCGGCGGCGCGGCGGCGACCCTGCCCACGGTGTCGAGCCCGTACTCGCACAGTGTGCGGGCGGTGGCGCCGCCGACACCGGGCAGCGCCCGCACCGGCCGTCCGGCCAGGAACTCCGTCACCGCGCGGGCCGTGTCCGGTACGGCGACGACGGCGCCCGGTGTCGCCTCCCGCAGCGCCATGCGGGCCAGCATCGGCCCGGGCCCGGCGCCGATCGCGCAGTCGACGCCGTGATGCGCGAGCGACCGTACCCGGATCAGCCTGGCCAGCTCGACGGCGTCCCGCCCGAAGTAGCGTTCGGCGCCGCGCAGATCGGCGAGCGCCGTGTCCGGCGGCAGCGCCTCGACGACAGGGGTGAACTCCTCCAGCAGCCCGAGCAGCCCCGGCAGGGCCGCCGCGTCCGCCGGCGGCAGATGGAAACGTACGCAGAGGATGGTCATCCCGCACTCCCCGGACTCTGGTGCCACAGTTTCCTTCCGCCCGGCGGCCCCTCGCCCGCGGGGCGCAGATCGGCCCAGGGGTGCATCTCGTACCCCGTGGACATCCGGATGCGCCGCCCCCGGCCGTCGTCCCCGCCCTGCTCCTCTCCCGCCTCCTCCTGCCCCTCCTGGCCTTCCTGTCCCTCCTGTCCCTTCGCCCGCCTCCGGCGTTCCATCGCGTCCTGCGCGGCGGAGCCGGTCGGGCGCGGCAGTCCGTCGGCCCCGGCGACCGCCTCGGTCCGGACCCGGCCGCCGGTACCGGACCCACCGGTGCCCCCGCCGCCGGTCCCCGTCACCGTCCCCGTCGCCGCCAGCCGGGCCGCCACTCCCTCGAGCCCCTCCCGCCGGCGTATCTCCAGCAGTTCCGCGAGGTTCCAGGCCGCCGCGCCCACCACGCTCAGGCTGCGCGGACCGCGCCGCTGGACCACGCCGCGCACCAGCAGCAGCCAGGAGTGGAAGACGGTGTGGGCGCAGGTGTCGTGGGAGTCGTCGAAGAAGGCCAGGTCGACCAGTCCGGTGCCGTCGTCGAGGGTGGTGAAGACGACCCGGCGGCCGGAGCGGATGGGCGGGGTCTGGGTGGCCGCCTTGGCACCCGCGACCAGCACCGTCTCACCGTGCCGGGCCTCGCGCAGCCGTCGCGCGGACAGCACGCGCAGCTCGTCGAGGAAGGCGCGGTGATCGTCCATCAGGTGGCGCGAGGCGTCCATGGAGAGCACGCCCAGTTCGGCGCTGAGCCGTTCCTCGTCCGACAGGTCGGGCAGCCCGGCGGAGGCGGTGCGCCGGCCCCCGGCCAGCGGGAGCTGCCCGCCGCCCCCGCTCCGGGCGCCCCGGTGCAGTTCGGTCAGGTGCAGTTGGAGGTCGCGCCGGTTGGCGCCGAACGCGTCCAGCGCGCCGACCTGCGCGAGCCGTCCGGCGACCGGTCTGCTGGGCCGGGCGCGTTCCCAGAAGTCGAGCAGGGAGGCGTACGGCTGCCCGACGGCGATCCGTTCGGCCTCGGCCTCGCTGATGCCGTGCACGTCCGAGAGGGCGAGCCGCAGCCCCCAGGCGCCCGCACGCCCCTCACCTTCGGACACCAGTTCGATACGGTGGGCGACTCCGGACCGGTTCACGTCCAGCGGCAGCACCGGCACCCCCCGCCGCCGCGCGTCCGCGAGCAGCAGCCGCTTGGGGTACATCCCGGGGTCGTGGGTGAGCAGCCCGGCGTAGAAGGCGGCGGGGTGGTGGGTCTTCAGCCATGCCGACTGGTACGTGGGCACGGCGAAGGCCACCGCGTGCGCCTTGCAGAAGCCGTAACTGCCGAACGCCTCGACGATCTCCCAGGTGCGCGCGATCGTCTCCGCGTCGTACCCGCGCGCGGCCGCCTGCTGCGCGAACCAGAACCGGATGCGGCCCTGCGCGTCGGGGTCGGACAGCCCGCGCCGCACCCGGTCGGCCTCGTCGAGCCCGCAGCCGGTCAGGATGTGCACGAGGTGGATGATCTGCTCGTGGAAGACGACGACGCCGTACGTCTCCTTCAGCGGTTCCTCCAGGTCGGGGTGCGGGTAGCGGACCGGGGCCCGCCCGTGCCGGGCCTCGATGAACGGCCGCACCATGTCGGCGGCGACCGGGCCGGGCCGGAAGAGCGAGATGTCGACCACCAGGTCGTGG
The DNA here is from genome assembly GCF_030816915.1 of Streptomyces sp. B3I8. Lineage (NCBI taxonomy): Bacteria > Bacillati > Actinomycetota > Actinomycetes > Kitasatosporales > Streptomycetaceae > Streptomyces > Streptomyces sp. B3I8. Next base: position 1,316,034 of record NZ_JAUSYN010000002.1, read on the forward strand.
AACGTGGCCGGCTGGAGCCTGCCGACCAGGTCCCGCTGGCCGGGCGACTCGATCTGGAAGCAGCCGAGCGTCTCGGCGGACCGGATCAGCCGGTACGTCGCCGGATCGCCCGGCGGCACCGCGTCCAGGTCGATCCGTTCGCCGCTGGTGCGTTCGATCTCGGTGACCGCGTGCGCCATCGCCGACTGCATCCGCACCCCGAGCACGTCCAGCTTGAGCAGCCCGAGCTCCTCCACGTCGTCCTTGTCGAACTGGGACATCGGCAGCCCCTCGCCGCTGGTCGGCACGACCGGCGTACGGCCGCGCAGGGAAGCGTCGGAGAGCAGCACCCCGCACGGGTGCATGGCGACCCCGCGCGGCAGCGCGTCGAGGGCCTCGACCAGCTCCCAGAGCCTGCCGTACCGCTCCCGCTCGCCCGCGAGCGCACGCAGTTCGGGCAGTTCGTCGAGGGCCGCGCGGGCGTCGCGGGCACGGATGTGCGGGAAGGACTTGGCGATCCGGTCGATCTCGGCGGGGTCCATGGACAGCGCCGCGCCCACGTCGCGGACGGCGTGCCGGACCCGGTACGTCTCCGGCATCGAGACGGTGGCGACCCGCTCGGTGCCGAACCGGCCGATGATCGCGCGGTAGACCTCGATGCGGCGCGCGGACTCCACGTCGATGTCGATGTCGGGCAGCACCGGGCGCCGCTTGGACAGGAAGCGCTCCATCAGCAGCCCGTGCTCGACCGGGTCGGCGTGCGCGATGCCGAGGAGGTGGTTGACCAGGGAGCCGGCGCCGGAGCCGCGCGCGGCGACCCGGATGCCCATGCCGCGCACGTCGTCCACGACCTGGGCGACGGTGAGGAAGTACGAGGCGAAGTCGTGGTGGGCGATGATGTCCAGTTCCTGGTGCATCCGCTCCCAGTACGCGCGCCGCCCGTCGAGGCCGAGCCGGACCATGCCGGCCGCCGCCCGGGAGGCGAGGGTGCGCTGGGCGGTGCGGCGGGCGGCGCCGACGAGGTGGGGCTCGGGGAAGTGGACGGTGCCGATGCCGAGGTCGTCCTCGGGGTCGACCACGCACTCGGCGGCCGTGGCCCGGGTCTGCTCCAGCAGGTGGCGGGCTGTCCCGGGGCGGAAGCCGGCCGCCTCCACGATCCGCTCGGCGGCGTGGGCCATGGCGCCGGTGTCCTTCAGCCAGGCCTCACCGGAGTCCAGCTCCTTGGTGGGGTCGACGGGGACCAGCCGGCGGGCGGCGTCCAGGACGTCGGCGACCGGGCCGAGGCCGGGGTCGGCGTAGCGCACGGCGTTGCTGAGCACGGGCCGTACGCCCTGCTCGGCGGCGAAGCCGACGGTACGGGCGGCCAGCCGCAGGGAGCCGGGCCCGGTGCCGGTGCGGCCGTGCCAGACGGCCTCCAGGCGCAGGGCGGCGCCGTACGCCTCGCGCCAGGGTGCGAGCAGCCGTGCGGCGCGGTCGGGGCGGCCGGTGGCGAGGGCGCGGCCGACGTCGGAGTCGGGGCCGAGCAGCACGGTGAGGCCGTCGCCGTGGTTGGCGTCCCAGGGCAGCAGTGGAGGGCCGTCGCCGGGGGTGCGGCCGGCGTGCGCCGCTGAAACGATTCTGCACAGATCGGCCCAGCCGGTGGCTCCGTCCCGGGCGAGGAAGGTGACACGGGGGGCCGACTCGTCGACGAAGGCGCCGCCGCGCACGGGGGTGCGGCGGCGGTCCCCACCCGGGCGGTCGGGGCGGTACGGGGCGACCGCCAGGTCCACGCCGTACAGCGGGCGGACCCCGGCCTTCGCGCACGCACGGGTGAACCGGACGGCACCGGCGAGGGTGTCCCGGTCGGTGAGCGCGAGGGCGTCCATCCCCCGCTCCCCGGCGCGCCCGGCCAGCCGCTCGGGGTGCGAGGCGCCGTAGCGCAGGGAGAACCCGGAGGCGGTGCGCAGATGCGTGAACGCCGACACGGCACCACACCTCCCACACGCGTCCCGGAGCGCCCCGCGCTCCGCTCGAACATCAGTTCCCTATCCCACCTTACCCTCACCTTCGAACGACTGTACGAAAACCGCGGCCGAGGGCTCACCTGCGGGAAAGCGGGTCGCGGGGGTGCCTTAGGCATACGTTCGAGCGCGGCTGCGGCACCCCGCGAGGGGCGGCCGGGAGCCGCGCTCCGGAGGACCGCATACCCGTCGACGGGGAAGGGGACCGGCCCCTGGCCGCCTCCGTCATGGCGGCACCGGACGATGACGTACAGGAAGGGCGGGTGGTGCTCGGGGGCCGGCACGGACAGCAGGGCGTCCTGGCCGCACTGCTCGTAGTCGACGAGCTCGTCGACGCGGCCGGCGGGGACGGCTTCGCGGATCCGCTCGCCGAAGCGGACGCCCCGGGCGGACACCTCGTCGTGGGTCAGGCCCCGGGCGGAGGTGTGCGGGTTGTGCACCACGTTGCCGGAGCCGAGGACCAGCACACCCGCCTCGCGCAGCGGGCGTAGTCGTCCGGCCGGTTCGCAGTGTCCGCGCGGGGTGAGGTTCTCGTCCAGGGAGAGCCGGACGACGGGGGTATCGGCCTCGGGGTACATGGGGACCGGGAGCGGCCAGGTGCCGCGGTCCCGACCCCACCGCCGGCCGGCGGCCACCGGTTGCGGGCCGAGCAGCTCGGTCACCCGGCGGCACAGCTCCGCCGAGCCCGGCGCGGGGTGTCGCACCTGGTGCGGGGCGGGTGGGAAGCCGCCGAAGTCGCGGATGGTGCGGGGCTGTTCGGCCGCGGTGACGCGGACGCCGGGCACGTACCAGTGGGCGGAGACGGACAGGATCGCGCGCGGACGGGGCACGGACCGGACAGCTCCTCCCGGCCCGAGGTCCGCTCGTTGGGCTCCGGTGCGTTCATAGCGCCGCCGTGCCCGGCGGAGACGGCGGGCACGGCGGCGGGCTCGGTGGTCACCGGTACTCCTCAGCAGTCGGATCGCGGAGGAGGAAGTCCGGTCGCGGACGGCGGCCGCGGGATCTCGCTGGAGGCGGTGGACGCAAGAGGGCACCGGCGCCGGGGACTTCGAGTGCCAAGCGGCGAGCGGCCGGACCGCGGGCGCGATCCGGCCGCTCGCCGTCGCTCTTCCTCAGAGCTCCTCAAGGGTGCCGGTGTCCAGTTCGCCCACCCGGCCGTCGGGAGTCCCGTAGGTCCGGAAGGCGTGGACCGTGTCGCTGTCCGCGTTCACGGCGTGGGTGACGCCCATCCCGGACTTCTCCGTCCAGCCGGCCGGGAACACTCCGGTGGCGGCCTCCGCGGCGTGCGGGCCCACGTCCTCGGCCGTGCCCGTTCCGGGGCCGGCGACGGTCTCGTGGCGCAGTTCGGTGCCGTCGGGTCCGTAGGTGTTGTGGAACACCGTGCCGTTGTCGACTGTGAACCGGAAGGCCTTCCCGGCGCAGGCCGGAGCGCTCACGATGTCCTCCGGCCGGTCAGAACAGCCCGTTGGAGTGCGGCAGTTCGGCCGGAACCGGCGCGATCACGTCCCAGTGCTCGACGATCTTGCCGTCGGCGACGCGGAACAGGTCCCAGTACGCCACCGGCACCCCGAACTCGCCCTCGGACTGCAGCAGCACCAGGTCGCCCTCGGCGACGACCTTGTGCACCGTCCTGTAGACGAGGTTCTTGCCCTGCTCGCCCCACTTCGCGGCGGCGGCGCCGAAGCCGGCCAGGCCGTCGGCGGCCTCCGGGTTGTGCTGGAGATAGGTCCCGGTGGAGATGAAGTCGGTCAGTACCGAGTAGTCGGCACCCTTGAGGACTCTCGTTGCGAACTCCAGGACCAGGGCCCGGTTGGTCTCGGTCCTGTCCAGGTCACGCGGCTCGCTCTGCCCGTCGGTCTGCGAGCGGCCGGAAGCGGTCTTCGCCACGACCGGAGTGAGAGCGTCCCAGTGCTCGGCCAGCTTGCCGTCGGAGTCGACGCGGAACAGGTCGAAGGCCACCAGCGGATCCGGTCCGAAACCGTAGTAGGTGCCGTGCAACGCCACCAGGTCGCCGTCCGCGATCACCCGGGCACCCTCGTAGCGGAAACCGTCGGGCAGACCGGCCACCAGGTCGCGCAAGGCCTCCGGGCCGTCCGCGGCCAGACTGCTGTGCTGGCGGTAGCCGGCCGCCACCCGGCGGTCCACCGCCGAGGGGTCCTTCTTGCCGAACAGCTCATCGGTGGCCTGCAGAACCAGTTCCTTGTTGCCCATGACACGTCCCTTTCGATGCGGAGGCGGAACCGTCCCCGCCCTCCCACTCACACCTTCGGCCAGGCACCGCCGCGCGCGCGAGGTAGGATCCGAAAGCATCATGGTCAAAAGTGAACATCCGACCGGAGAGGCCGGCGTCGCCGAGTACGGTTTCCACAACGCCGACCGCGCCTCACTGGGCATCGAAGTGACCGGCATCAGGCAGTTGGCCAGGAAGCTCTCCCCGCAGTCGCTTCTCGGCGTGCACCGCACCGACTTCCATCAGTTGATCCTGGTCGAGGCCGGGGAAGCGGTCACCATGGTCGATTTCCATGATCACGCCTCGCCCCCGGGCACTCTGCTGCACGTGGCGCCCGGACGGGTACTGCGCCTGCCCCGCCCCCTCCACCCGGACGACCCGGTCCAAGCGGCCATCGTGCTGTTCACCCCCGCCTTCCTGCCGCCCCTGGAGGCCGCCCGCACCCTGCTCACCCCCTTCGACCCCGCCGTCTGGCACCTCGCACCGCACGAGAACGCCCCAGTGACCGCCGCCCTGGGCGAACTCGCCACCGAGTACCGAAGCGCGGTGCGGGAGCCGGGCAGCGCGGCCACCGGGGAACTCCTGCGCCATCTGCTCGCCGCACTCGTCCTGCGCATCGCCAGGCTCCCCACCCCGCACGGGGACCCACCCGGATCCGCCACCACCGCAGGCGACGCCTTCCTGCGCTTCCAGCACGAACTCGAACGATCCTTCGCCACCACCCGCAACGCCGGCGCCTACGCCGCCCGGGTCGGTTACTCCCTGCCCACCCTCAACCGCGCCTGCCAAGCCGCCACCGGCCGCAACGCCAAAGCCCTCATCGACGCCCGCGTCGCCCTGGAAGCCGGCCGCCTCCTGGCCCACACCGACCTGCCCGTCGCCACCATCGGCCGCCGGCTCGGCTTCACCGAACCCACCAACTTCGGCAAGTTCTTCACCCGACAGACCGGCCTGCCCCCCGGCACCTTCCGCACACGCCAGCGCCCCTGACCACCGGCGTGCCGGTCGGCCGCGGCATCCTCGCCCGGCCTGGCTCCTTCGCCCCGCTCACCGGCTCCTGAGTACGCCGTTCCTCGCGCCCCCGACGGGGCGCCCCTTTGAGGGGCGCGGGGGACCGCGCGGGCAACCATGAACCCATCCGAACTCTCCCGTGCCCCGCCCGGAGGGCGCCGGGGTGAAAGGGGCGGAGCCCTTGCAGGGACGGGAAGGGTAGGGGCGGCGGGGGCGAGAACCCCTTCGGCCACCGGCCCCGGTCTATTGCCCCGGCCCCGGCCCCGACGCCGGCCCCGAGGAAGCCACCTCGGCCGACGCCGAAACAGGAGCCGACGCCGGAGCCGAAGCAGGCGCCGGAGCAGGAGCAGGCGCCGGAGCAGGAGCAGGCGCCGGAGCAGGACCCGGCCCCACCCCCTGCTGCGCCTTCTCCAGGAACCGCAACAGCTCCACCGGGAACGGCAGCACCAGCGTGGAGTTCTTCTCCGCCGCCACCGCCACCACCGTCTGCAGGAGCCGCAGCTGCAACGCCGCCGGCTGGTCCGCCATCTGCGCCGCCGCCTCCGCCAGCTTCTTCGACGCCTGCAGCTCCCCGTCCGCGTTGATGACCCGCGCGCGCCGGTCCCGGTCCGCTTCCGCCTGCCGCGCCATCGACCGTTTCATCGTCTCCGGCAGCGAGACGTCCTTGATCTCCACCCGGTCGATCGTGACCCCCCATTCCACCGCCGGGCTGTCGATCATCAGCTCCAGGCCCTGGTTGAGCTTCTCCCGGTTGGAGAGCAGATCGTCGAGCTCACTCTTGCCGATGATCGACCGCAGTGAGGTCTGCGCCATCTGCGAGACCGCGAACCGGTAGTCCTCGACCCGGATGACGGCGTCGGCCGCCGAGGTCACGCGGAAGTACACGACCGCGTCCACCCGCACCGTGACGTTGTCCCGCGTGATCCCCTCCTGTGCGGGGATCGGCATCGTCACGATCTGCATGTTGACCTTGCGGAGCTTGTCCACGAACGGAACGATCATCGTGAACCCGGGCCCGCGCACGTCGGACCGCAGCCGGCCCAGCCGCAGGACCACACCGCGCTCGTACTGTTTGACGACCCGGGCCCCCGCCGTCAGATAGACACCCGAGGCGCAGACGAGCGCCACACCCGCCGTCACCAGTTCCTCGACCATGTCGGCCCCCTCGGGTCCGCAGCGAGAGTGCGCCGCGGGGGCGTGTCGGGGCCGCCCGCCCGCACCTGGTCCTTCCTTCACGGTAGCCCCGGGGCGGACACCGGGGCGAGCCCCCGTGCACGGGCGAGCCCTCGTGCACGGGCGAGCCCTCGTGCGCCGCGGCGGGACACCGCGGCGCACGAGGGCTCTCACACGGCCGGCACGGCAGGGAACCGGGACCCGAGCCGGGATCTGCGCCGGAACCTGGGCCGGAACCCGATCAGTACACGTGGACGCCGTACGCGCTCAGCGCCTCGGTCACCGGCTGGAAGAAGGTCGTACCGCCGGAGCTGCAGTCGCCGCTGCCGCCGGAGGTCAGACCGTAGGCGACGCCGCTGTTGGAGTACAGCGAACCGCCGGAGTCGCCGGGTTCGGCGCAGACCGTGGTCTGGATCAGACCGGAGACGACGTCGCCGCCGCCGTAGTTGACCGTCGTGTTGAGCGCGGTGACCCGGCCGCTGTGGACGCCGGTGGTGGAACCGCGGCGGTAGACGGTGGTGCCGACGGACGGCGTGGCGGCGCTGGTGATGTCCACATTGCCCACCGTGCCCGACTTGCTCACCGAGCTGTTGGTGTAGCGCACGATGCCGTAGTCGTTGCCGGGGAAGCTGGATCCGGCGGTGGTGCCGAGCGTCGTCGAGTGGGAGGAGTTCGACCACCAGGTGCCCGCGCCGTCGGTGCAGTGCCCGGCGGTCAGGAAGTAGTAGTTCCCGCTCGAGTCCTGGACGTTGAAGCCCAGCGAGCAGCGCCAGCCGCTGGCGTAGATGGCGTCGCCGCCACCGATCAGCTTCTTGAACGTGCCGGGGGTGTGCTTGATGGTGAGCGCGCCGGACTCGCTGCCGGCCGCTTGCTCGATCTTGGCTATCTCGGCCTGGGAGACCGTGCTGTCGACGGTGACGACCACGCGGTGGTTCGCCGTGTCGACCGCCCAGGCGGTGCCCGGGACGTCGGCTTCGAGCACCGAACTGCCGGCCCGGTCGAGCTGGGCGGTGCTGAAGGTGGCGGCGGTGTCGGACGCGTTCGCGCTGGGGACCGCGATCGCGGCGGCGGCCACGAGTGTCGAACCGATGGCGATCAGCCGGGTCCGTCTCGACATGCCGCTGCGAGGGGTGGTGCGCTTGATCCTCACTTTTCGTTCCTCCATGGGGGGAAGTCGGGGGCCCGCGTGGGGTCGGGGCCCGGTGAGGCGCAGCCGGGGACCGTCGCGTCCGGGTTACGAACACGCCGTGTCCCTGACAAGCGCTGTGGGGGCAGTATTCGGTCACCCGGCCGATGGATGCAAGGGGGCCTTTCGGCCGTGCATGCGAACGGTCGGTACATGTGCGGATACGGACGGGAAGACGTGCGGCTTCTGTCGCGAACCCGTGTGGGACGTGTGCGGGATGACGATGCGTCGGGTCAGCGCAGGCCGCGCTCCCCCGCCGCGACCGCGACGTCCAGCGTATTGCCCGGCGGCGGGAGGGGACAGAGGAAATGGGAGCAAAAGGCGCACGGGGGGAGGTACGCGCGGTTGAAGTCCACCGTCGCGCTCCCCTGCTCGTCGGGCGCCGGCGCGTCCAGGAGACGGAAGCGGTAACTGCCGCCGTCCGCGCCGGTGATGTCGGTGAAGACGGCCCGCAGCGAGCCGTCGTCCCGGACCGACACCTGCAGGGTGAGATCCTGCCCGTCGAGCGTGAAGGCGAGCACTCCGCCGAGCCCGAGCCCCCGGTAGCGGCCGTCGGCGTTCTCCACGCGCACGGTCCGGGGGGCGCCGTACGGGGTGAAGTGGCCCGGCACCGTCCAGCGCGGGTCGTACGGCGTGGCCTCGATGCCGCGGAACTCCCGGCGGGCGGGGGCGGCCGGGTCGTAGACGCGAACGCCCCAGACGTCCTCGCGGACCAGGACGACCAGGCGCCGCTCGCCGTGGGCCACCCTGGCCGCGCCCACCGGTCCGGGGTCGGCGGCCAGGCGGATGCGGCCGGTGGCGGGCTTCCCGTCGACCGTGAGCCCGTCCCCCTCGCGCGCGGCGAGGACCACCGCGTCCTCCTCGGCCGCCCACCGGCCGGGGGTGTCCGGAATTCGACCGTCCGGGAGGTCCTCGATCCAGTGGGTGCCGGTCAGGGCGAGGTGTCCGTAGGGGGCCGAGACCGTCCCCAGACGGCTTTCCTGCCACTGCTTCCACGCGTCGGGTGCGTCCGTCGTCATGCGGCCAACCCTTTCATATGCGCCCCTTCCTGACAGAGCGCACATTTTCCAGGTTTCCGGATTTTCGGTCTTCCGGGTCGAATCCGGCGGCACCGGCTACCGCGACAGCCGGAGTTCGAACGGCCGCACCCTCAGCAGTCGCAGCAGGAGCCGCACTCACAGCACTCGCAACAGCTGAAGGCCTCGCAGCAGCCCCAGTCGCAGTCGCAGTCACAGTTGCTCAGGCACCCCTCGCGCTTCTTCCGCGACCAGGGCCCCTCGTACTCGTCGGCACAGCACACCTGGCAGGTGCAGCACAGCCCCGTGGCGACCGCACACCCGCCCAGCCAGCCCCGCTTCTCCGGCGGCCGCGGCGGCTCGAACGGCGGCCGCGGCGGACCGAAGGGCGACTGCGGCGGACCGAAGGGCGACTGCGGCGACCGCGGCGGACCGAAGGCACCCAGCGCCGGGCCGCCCTGCACGGCGTGCCCGCCCTGCCCGGCGTGCCCACCGTGCCCGCACGCCTCCGTCCCGAACGCCCGGTCCACCGAGCGCGGCAGTTCGTGCACGAGCAGCAGGTGCGCCAGCGCCGGATCGGTGAACTCCACCTCGTGCAGCGCCAGCCGGATCCCGTGCAGCGCGTCGTCGGCGAGCCGTCGCGCCTCGGCGGCCGGGGTGCCGGTCGCGGTGAGCGGGTTCCACGCGCCGGTGGCGGCGTCCTCGACCTGGTCCTCGACCGCGTCCAGCAGATGCGCGAGCCGCCCGAAGAGCCGTCCGGCCTCGGCGAGCGGTGCGGCGTTGGCCGGGCGCCCGGCGAGCAGCGCGGTGTGCGCGAACGCGGCCGCGGTGGCCGTCTCGGTGGGTTCGGTGACGGTGAGCAGGGAAGTGCCGATCCCGGCGAGCGCCTCGACGCCCGCCTGCCGCTCCACCGCGTCGACGAGCAGCGCGGTGTCGAACCCGACGTCCTGTCCGCCGCGGGCGCCCGCGCGCCCCCAGCTCGCGGCGACCCGGCGGGCGGCGAGGGCCACCGGCCGACGGGCCAGCAGCCCGTCCCCGTCGGCGATGTGGTCGCGCACCTTGGCGGAGGCGAGCACCAGCGAGACCGCGGCGGCGAGCCGGGCGCCCTCGCCCCGGGCGACGGACGCGGTCCGCATGCCGCGCAGCGGGCAGGGCCCCGCGAGGCGCCTGGCTCCGTCGGCGGACGCGGACTGAGCTTCCGTCAACACCGATATGAGGAGACCGTCATAATTTGTCGCGACCCTCGCGAATTGTCCGTGGTCTTGGCGCAGCGCCAGGCACAGCCCGCACAAGTGGGCCGTCCACTGATTTCTGAGCCCCTCGCTGAGCCGGTGCCGACAAGGGCGAACGATTCCGAACACGACACTTCCCCCGGTGGTGTGCACGATGTGGAGCGGATACCGAAAAAACGACGTTGAGCTGCGGCATCGTACCGACTCAAAGCCTCTTGCGATCCCGCTGCGGACCGGTTCGGCGCCCTCTCACGGACCCCTTCCGGGTTCACTCGTCCGTATCAGCCGTCACCCGCTCGCCGTGAAGAATCATATTTCACTCCCAGTCAGCACCCGTTTGTGTCGCGACCCTTGGGAAACGTGGGCTCTCGACGAACGCGCTCTGCACCAGTACCGTCACGAAACCCCCGCGCGGCGTCTATCCCCTTGGCGCTCCCTCCGCATCATGGACGACCATGGGGATGCGGAAGGCAGGCAGGACCGCTGAGAAAGGAGGCGTCCATGGGATCGGTACGCAAGGCGAGTGCCTGGCTTGGCCTCGTCGACGACAACGATGACGAGCGTTACTACGACGACGACTACGCCGAGAGTCAGGAGACCGGCGATGTCTGGGTCACCGACCCCCGGGTGAAGGTGGCCTCCGAGGCAGCCGAGGGCAGGAGCCGCCGGATCGCCACGGTCACCCCGGACAGCTTCCGGGACGCCCGGGCGATCGGCGAGCTGTTCCGGGACGGCGTCCCGGTCATCATGAACCTCACGGGCATGGAGCCCACCGACGCCAAGCGCGTGGTGGACTTCGCGGCCGGGCTCATCTTCGGCCTGCGCGGCTCCATCGACCGCGTCTCCACCCGTGTCTTCCTGCTGACCCCGGCGGACACGGAGATCGTCAGCGGTGAGGCGATGAGAGGGCCGTCCGACGGCTTCTTCAACCAGAGCTGAGGCAGGGCCGCTCACCGGCGCCCCGCGCCCTTCCGGTGTTCAGGTCACCGGAAAGCGTCGAGACCGGTGAGCGCCTTGCCCAGCACGAGCTGGTGCATCTCGACGGTGCCCTCGTAGGTGAGCACCGATTCGAGGTTGGTGGCGTGCCGCATCACGGGGTACTCCAGGGAGATCCCGTTGGCGCCCAGGATCGTCCGGGCGGTGCGGCAGATCTCGATGGCCTCGCGCACGTTGTTGAGCTTGCCGAAACTGACCTGCTCGGGACGCAGGCGGCCGGCGTCCAGCCGCCGCCCCAGATGGTGGGCGAGCAGAATCCCCTTGTGCAGTTCGACCGCCATGTCGGCGAGCTTGGCCTGGGTGAGCTGGAAGCTCCCGATGGGCCGCCCGAACTGCTCCCGCGTCCTCGCGTACTCCACGGCCGACTCGAAACAGGAGCGCGCCGCGCCCATCGCGCCCCAGACGATCCCGTAACGAGCGTGCGACAGACAGCTCAGGGGGCCGCGCAGCCCGGTCGCCTCCGGCAGTACGGCGTCGGCGGGCAGCCGTACGTCGTCCAGGACGAGTTCACTGGTGACGGAGGCCCGCAGCGACCACTTGTGCTTGATCTCGGGGGCCGAGAAGCCGGGGGTGCCGGCCGGGACGAGGAAGCCGCGGATGCCGTCCTCCGTCTGCGCCCAGACGACGGCGACCCCGGCGACCGAGCCGTTGGTGATCCACATCTTGCGGCCGTTCAGGACCCAGTCGGTGCCGTCCTCGCGGGCATGGGTGCGCATGGCGGCGGGGTCGGAACCGTGGTCGGGCTCGGTGAGCCCGAAGCAGCCGATGACCTCGCCGGCGGCCATACGGGGCAGCCAGTGCTGTTTCTGCTCCTCGGAGCCGAAGCGGTGGATCGCGTACATGGCGAGGGAGCCCTGGACGGAGACGAGGGAGCGGATGCCGGAGTCGGCGGCCTCCAGCTCCAGGCAGGCGAGGCCGTACTGGACGGCGCTCGCGCCGGCGCAGCCGTGGCCGGTGAGCGACATGCCGAGCGCGCCGAGGGCGCCGAGTTCCCGGGCGAGGTCCCGGATGCCGGGGAGCTCGCCGTTCTCGTACCACTCGGCGATGTGCGGGGTGACGCGGCGGGCGGCCCAGTCCCGGACGGTCGCGCGGACGGCGAGGTCCTCGTCGGAGAGGAGGTCGTCGAGACCGAGGGGGTCGGCGGGGTCGAAGGCGGGGGGCTTGGCGGACACGGGGCACCTCCGGCGGCGAAAACTAGCGGCGCTAGGAACGGGTAGGGCACGTTAACACCAAGGGCTGCGCGAGCGTTTTCCTCGCCCCCGCCGCCCCGCCCTTCCCCTCTCTCCGGGGGGCTCCGCCCCCGGACCCCGAGAAGATCGCGCCCGCGCGGCGGAGCCGCATGTCGACACAGCCCCGCGCCCCTGATCGGGGCGCGGCTCCGTCCTCAGGGGCGCGGGGAACTGCGCGAGCGACCACCCACCCGCCCGCACATCCGGGGTCAAAGGGGCAGCGCCCCCCCTAGGCCGACACCCTCGACCCCTCCGCCTCCCGCGGCGCCGGCACCGCCCCCGGCGTCGGGTCCACCCCGGGCGCCGGATCCGCACACTGCATCACCCTCGGCAACCGCAGCGCCATCACCGCCCCCGCCAGCAACAGCCCCGCACTCACCAGCAACGTCACATGCAGCCCCTCCACGAACGAGTGACGCGCGGCCTGCCGCAGCATCTCCCCCCGCTCGCCCCCGAGCCGCCCGGCCACCGCATACGCCTCCCCCAGCGAATGCCCTGCCGCCGCCGACGCCCACGTCGGCACCCCCGGCACCGACGCCAGCCCCGGCGCGTACGCCGCGTTCATCACGCTCCCCAGCAGCGCGATCCCGATGCCCGCACCGAGCTGGTACGACGTCTCGCCGATCGCCGCCGCGCCCCCCGCCTGGTTCGCCGGCGCCTCGCTCAGCATCGACTCGTACGCCCCGAACAGCGTCGTCTCCAGGCCGAAGCCGAGCAGCAGGAAGGCACCGAGCAGCAGCCCGGGCTCGTCGTGGGCGCCCATCGCGGTCAGGGTGAGCACCGCCCCGGCGGTGAGGAGGAAGCCGGCGGCCACCGTGCGCCTGGGCCCGAAGCGGTGCAGCAGCCGGGAGCCCAGCAGCCCCGCCGCCATCGCGGCGAAGGTGAGCGGCAGCAGCCGCAGCCCGGTCTGCAGCGGCGAGAGGCCCAGCACGAGCTGGAGATACTGTGCCGCGATCAGCTCCAGGCCGACCAGCGCGAGCATCGCCAGCACGATACAGCCCACCGACGTGCTGAACGTCGTACGGGCGAACATGCCGAGGTCGACCAGCGGATGCGTCCGGCTCCGCTGCCGTCGTACGAACAGCACCAGCAGCAGCGCACCGGCCAGCAGCGGCACCAGGGTGAGCGGGGACAGCGGGGCCTCCCCGCCGCCGAGCCGCTTCACCCCGAACACGGTGCCGAACAGGCCGACGGCGGCCATGCACGCGCCGCCCACGTCCCAGGGCCCGTCGCCCCCGCCGCGCGACTCGGGCAGCAGCGCCCGGCCCACCGGCAGGCTGACCAGCATCAGCGGGATGTTGACCAGGAAGACCGAGCCCCACCAGAAGTGCTCCAGCAGGAAGCCGCCGAGCAGCGGCCCGACGGCCGCGCCGACCGCCGCGACCGCGCTCCACACGCCTATCGCCAGCGCTCGTTCCCGCCGGTCGGGGAAGACCTGGCGGAGCAGGGAGAGCGTGGCCGGCATGATCATGGCGCCGCCGACACCGAGCAGGGCGCGCGCGCCGATGAGGACGTGGGCGTTGCCGGCGAAGGCCGCGATCGCCGAGGCGAGGCCGAACAGGGCGTAGCCGAGGAGCAGGACGCGTCTGCGGCCGATCCGGTCGCCCAGCGTGCCGAAGAGGATCAGCAGCGAGGCGCAGACCAGCGGGTAGACGTCGACGATCCAGAGCAGTTCGATCGCGCCGGGCTGAAGGTCCTCGGTGACGGCCGGTACCGCGACGTGCAGCACGGTGGCGTCGACGGCGACGAGCAGCAGGCTGACGCAGAGGACGACGAGGACGATCCAGCGGTTGGCACCTGCCCCGGGCTCCCGACGGCATCGCGCGGCGGCCGTGGTCGTCCCGGACATGTACGTACCTCCCAGATGGTTCCTCGCATCGGCGGATCCACGGGGTGGGGACGTCCCCGCGGGGCTGCGGCCCGCGGAAGTGGTGCTCCGCAGGGCCCACGCAACGATGCGAGTGAGCCGCCAGAGTACGCGAGTTCCGACCGGTGGCCAGTGGCGGACCCCTCACGTTCGCGGGTGACAGGTGTGGTGTGCACCACGCTCCCGCGGACCTGCGGAGGCCGATGGGGACCGGCGGGGACCGGCGGACTCCGGTCGGCGTCGATAATCGAGCGCGTGACCGATCTTGCTCTGCGTACGGCGCCCGCCCGCACCGACGGGCGGCTTCCCGCCCTGCTCGGGTACGCCGCCGTGCGCGCCCTCGGGCTGCTGGCGCTCGCGCTGGTGAGCGCCGCGCGTGGCGCGGACCCGCGCACGCTGCTGTCCGCGCGCTGGGACTCGCTCTGGTACACCCGGGTGGCGGAGCTCGGTTACGGCTACCAGGTGCGGCTGCCGAACGGCGACGTCCACTCCAATCTCGCGTTCTTCCCGCTGCTGCCCTGGCTGGAACGGCTCGGCACGGCCCTGACCCCCCTGTCGTACGCCGACACGGGTCTGCTGGTGAGCGCGTCGGCCTCGCTCGCCGCGGCCGCCGGGATCCACGCCGTGACGGCACGGGTGTACGGCGGCCGGGCGGCCCTGTACGCGGTGCTGCTGTGGGCGGTGCTGCCGGTGGGGATCGTGCAGTCGATGGCGTACAGCGAGTCGCTGTTCACCGCGCTGGCCGCCTGGTCGCTGTACGCCGTGCTGACCGGCCGCTGGGCCGGCGCGGGCGCCCTGGCCCTGCTCGCGGGGCTGACCCGGCCGGTGGGGCTGGCGGTGGTGGCCGCGGTGTGGGCGGCGGCGGTCCGGGCGCTCGTGCGGGAGCGGCGTACGGGCGGGGCAGGCGCCCGCGCGGGGGCGGCCCGGCTGCTCGGCGTGGTGCTCGCACCGCTGGGGACCGCCGGTTACGTCCTGTGGGTCGGGCACCGCACGGGCGGCGGGCCGTTCGGCTACCTCGACGTCCAGGCGGGCTGGCGCAACGGCTTCGACGGCGGGTACGCCTTCGCGCGCTTCGTCGGCGGGAAGTTCTCGTCGTTCCCGTCGGCCCTGGCCGGGGTGGGCCTGCTCGCCGGGGTGGGCCTGGTGGTGTGGCTGTACGTGACGTGCGTACGGCAGCGCCAGCCGCTGCCGCTGCTGGTCTACGCGGGTGCGGTGAGCGCGCTGGCGCTGTGCGCGTCGAGCTACTTCGGTTCCAAGCCCCGGCTGCTGCTGCCCGCCTTCCCGCTGCTGCTGCCGCTCGCGCGGGCCCTGGCCGGGTGGCGTCCGTACCGGGCGGCGGCACTCGTGGGGGTCGTCGCGGTGGCGTCCGCCCTCTACGGCGCGGTGTGGCTGAACGGATCCGGGCCGCCCTGAGCGCCGCCCGGACGGCTCAATGAGCGCTGGGAGAATTCCGGTCGATGACGCGATGAACGAATTGAATACGGGTGCATAACCGGAACGCCCGATGATCAAAGGAAATGCAGGGGGGATCGGCCTTCCGATCAGGAATTACACAGAAAATAAGCCTCCGCTGAGAGGAATCCCACATCACATCGTCATCACAAACCCGGTGATAGTGCGAGGGCGACAGCTCACTCGCTGTAACGTCGATTGAGTGCGTACCGAAGCAATGCTGACCCGTCTGAACGGGCTGTTCGCGCGGCTCGACCGTGAGCCGGAACGACCGGCCCACATCGACGTGCCCAGGATGAGCCGGCACCGCCTGGTCCTCCTCGCCGCGACGCTCGCCTTCTACGGCGCGATCGTGTGGGCCGTGGTCATCACTTCCTGGCTGGTGCGGCTCGACTGGCAGGTCATGTTCTTCCGGCCGTACCAGCAGTGGCCCGAGATCCACGCGTTCCTGGACTACTACGTGGTACTGGGCCAGCGCGGACCCACGGCGGTGATGGTGGCGTCCTGGCTGGGCTGGCGCTCCTGGCGGCAGCACACCCTGCGCCCGCTGCTGACGCTGGGCGCGGCGCTGCTGCTGCTGAACGCCACGGTGGGGGCCGCCAAATACGGCATGGGGCGCCTCGGACCGCACTACGCGACCCAGATCGGCTCCAACGAGATGTGGCGCGGCGGCGACATATTTCCCTCCGGGCACACCGCCAACGCCGTGGTGACCTGGGGCATCCTCGCCTATCTGGCCTCCACCCCGCGGACCCGGCGCTGGCTGTCGGCGCTGTCGGCGGTGACCTCGCTCGGGGTCGGCATGACCACGGTCTACCTCGGTACGCACTGGCTGAGCGACGTGGTGCTGGGCTGGACGGCGGGGCTGCTCGTCCTGCTGGGGCTGCCGTGGTGCGAGCCGCTGATCGCCCGCGCCGAGGTGGCGATCCTGGACCTGCGGGACCGCGTGCGCGACCGGCTCACGACGCCCGCACCCGCCCCCTCGCCCGTCGCGGCCCCTTCTCCGGCCCCGGCCGCGTCCCCCGCCCCGGTGGCCGCGTCGACACCGCGGGCGGCCCGTTCTGCCGAGGAGGCGGACTCCCCGGCACGGGAGGCCGCCGGCCCGCGGGCGACGCGTTCGCCGGTGTACCTGGCGCCCGGGCCGCACACCGCCCGCTCCGAGCGCACGCCGGTCACTCCGGCCGGCAGCCGACGCCCGCCGCACCCGGACCGCACACCGCGCGCCGCCGCGGGCTCCGCCCGCCCGTTCGGCGGCGGCTGACGGGGCGACGGCCGGCGGGGGCTCCCGGCGGAGGGCTCAGCCCTTCCAGCAGCGCGTCACGTGGCCGTCCGTCACCTCGAAGTTCAGGCGTCCGACGCGGTACTCCATGGTGATGACCGTGCCCGGGGCCAGGGACCGCACGGTGGTCCAGCCTCGTTCCCGGGCCAGCCGCTCGGCCTCCGCGGCCTCGTGACCGACGTATGCCTCCGGGGTGTCGTCCGGCTCCTGGGGCGGGGTGGGAAGAGATGCCATGCCGCCACGGTAGGCGCCGCGGCGGGCCCGCGGAAGCGGAGACCGGGGCCCTGCGTCCGCACGGGCCGGACGGAACCGGGCGGGGCCCGACAGGGCCCGGACGGTCCGTACGTTCCCTGCCGGTCACGCTTCTGTCACAGGACAACGACACACGTTTCGGCGTAATCAGTTCACCCGAACGAGCGGTTTCGCGGCGGCCGGGCCTCCCGTCGAACGTAATTCCGCACCCCTTCCAGGAGGCCCGGACCGGCTCCCGAAAAGCCTTTCGGGATATCCGGACGAAGGTGCGGGGAGAGGCCCGGCTAGGTGCGTGGCCCGGCTCCGCCGTACCTTTTCCACCTGTTCCGGTACTCCCCCGCGGCACCCGGCATCTCACGGGATATGCACGGATCGCGCACAGCATCGCCGCACGCCGCCTGTCGGGACCGAGGGGGGACGCGCAAGCCGAGGGTGCCCCCGGGGCCACGACGGCGGAGGGGCGGGCGACGGCCACGCCGGTCCCCGCGCCCCAGTCGAGGGCGCGGGGCGCAGGGCGTGGGGCGCGGCTCCTACGACGCCGAGGCGGACGCCGACACCGACACCGGGGTGACCGTGAGGGTCAGTTCGTTGGACGGGGTGTAGACGGGGCGGATGCGCAGCGCCGGTGAGTCCCCGGGGTAGTCGGTCCCCGGGTAATGGAAGATGTCGTGCTTGTCGGGGACGTCGTCCAGGAGACGGGACAGGCGGACCCTGGGGCCGTCCTCCCCCGCGGGCCGCAGCCGGAACTTCCAGGTCCCCTCCGCCAGCGTCCGGTGGTCCACCGTGCAGGAGAAGCCCCCCGGCACCGACGGGTCCGCGGTCACCTCCACGCGCAGCACCGGGCCCTCGTCCCCCTCACGCAGTTCGGCGTGGGCCGCCTCCCCGAGCGCGGTGCCGTAGAGCCGGCCGCGCACCGTCAGCCGTGCCTCCTCGACGGTGAGATCGCCCGCCTCCGCGTGCGGCGCCCGCAGCCAGCTGCGCACGCTGAGGTTGCCGTTCTTGGTCACGTACGGGATCCGTACCGCGATCCGTGCCGCGTCCGGGCTCGGCGACCGGTCGACGAGTGCCCGCAGATCGTTGGTACCGGGGGCCAATCGGCGCGGCTCCTCCTCGCCGGTTCGCAGGTACGTGTCCCACCGTCCCTCCGCCAGTTCGACGCCGTCGGGCAGCACCGCCCGCAGCCGTCCCTGTCCGACCGGCGTCAGCGGCAGCCGCACCGCGTCGTCCTCGGCGTTCCGGCACAGCAGCAGAAGGTGCGCGGGACCGCTCCCACCGCCGTCCAGGACGTCGAAGGTCAGACCGCCGGCGGAGTCGGCGAGGCAGTCGGCGCGCGGGGGCAGGATGGTGTCCTCCTTGGGCTGCGGTGTTCTGAGGGGCTGGTCGGCCGGCGGCCGCGTCATGAGGTGCGTCCCTTCCGCAGGGCGGAGTGTCCGGCGTCGCGGACGGCGTAGGCGCTGCCGAGCAGGGCCGCGCGCGTACGGTGCAGGGAGCCGCGCATCCGGCCGCCCGCCGAGGTGCCGGTGCGGGCCCCGAGGTCGGTGAAGAGCGACTCGTAGCGTTCGGCGATCCGCGCGGGGTCGAAGCGTGCGGAGTTCTTGAGCGCGGCGTGCGACATCTGCTGCCGCAGCTCGTCGTCGTTGATGAGGCCCAGCAGCCCGCCGGCGATCGCCTTGACGTCGCCCACCTTCACCAGGCGGCCGTCGACGCCGTCGGAGATGATCTCGCCGGGGCCGAGGGGGCAGTCGGTGGCGACCACCGGCAGCCCGCAGCGCATGGCTTCGACGATGGTCATGCCGAAGGACTCCATGCTGGAGGTGACCGCGGCGAGGGAGCCCTTGGCCCACTCGGGGTCGATGGGATGGGCGGGACCCATCAGGTACACGTGGTTGTACAGGCCGAGCCGGTCGATCAGGGCGCGCAGCTTGTCCTTCTGCTTGCCGTTGCCGTAGATCCGCAGCCGCCAGTCGGGGCGTTCGGCGACGACCGCGGCGAACGCCTTGATGAGCAGGTCGTACCGCTTGACCGGGGCGAGCCGGCCGGCCGCCACGACCCACTTGCCGGAGCCGTCGGACGGGTCGACGCCGGGCGCGGGCACCGGGTTGGGCACGGCCTGGAGCCTGACGCCCGGCAGCCGCATCTTGCGCCGGTAGGAGCGGGCGTCGGCCTCCGTGGTGGTGGTGAGCGCGTCCAGCCTCGGGTACACGCTCCGCAGCATGAGCCGCAGTTGGGGCGAGTGGGTGTCCAGGGTGAGGTGCTCCTGGCCGACGCGCAGCGGGCCGCGCCGGGTCTGCCGGGCGAGGTGCACGTTGAGACCCGGGCGGGTGCCCACCACCACGTCGGCCTCGACGGAGGCGAGGTGCTCGGCGATGCGCCGGTCGGTGAGGGCGCTGTACTGGTGGTAGCGGCCCTCCGCGTGCGGAAAGACCTCGGCGGGACGTCGGCGCTCGGGGTCGCCGGCGTCGGCGGAGCCCGGGCGCAGATCGACGAGGTGACGTATTCGAACCCCCGGGCCGTGGTCGAAGACGGGATCCTCACGGTGGCGGAAGACGGAAACGATCTCCACGTCGTGCTGCTCGGCGAGCGTGTTCGCAAGGTTGTACGTCGTACGGATCGTTCCCCCGATGCCGTACGCGTTGTGCAGCAGGAAAGAAATATGCATGCGTCCCTGAATCCCCTGTATCCCCTGAGTTCCCCTGGCTCGTCCGCCTACTGCATGGTTAGACCCGCCGTCCCGGCAAGAGGTTGGGGTGCCTGACCATCTTGTTCCCGAACGGATGCGCTATCGGTAACCGACTCGAGGAACCTTTTGCCCTGTGCAAACGTCAGGGGCCGCAGGGGGCGGATGTCCGGGAGAACTCAGGGGAGAACGGGGAGCTCCGGAGAGCTCCCGAGGGGGACCGCTCAGGTCGACCGACCCGGATGCGGGAGGCCTTGGGGCCGCCCGGTCAGAGGTCGAGCGACTGGCCGGGGACGATCAGGTCGGGATCGGCGCCGATGACGTCCCTGTTGGCGGTGTACAGCCGCTGCCAGGTGGTGCCGTGCCGCTGCGCGATGCCGCTGAGGGTGTCGCCGGCACGGACGGTGTAGTCACCGTGTCCGCCGTGTCCGCCGCGCGAGGCACCGCGGTCGGCGTGCCGCG
The DNA here is from genome assembly GCF_030816915.1 of Streptomyces sp. B3I8. Taxonomy (NCBI): domain Bacteria; kingdom Bacillati; phylum Actinomycetota; class Actinomycetes; order Kitasatosporales; family Streptomycetaceae; genus Streptomyces; species Streptomyces sp. B3I8. The sequence continues at coordinate 1,336,075 of NZ_JAUSYN010000002.1, forward strand.
CCGCCGGCTGTTCGACCCGTGCCGGCTGCCGGGACGGGGCGGACTCGGGCGCGGCCCGGTGCCGGGACCCGTTCGAGACGCCGTTCGCGCCGCCCGATCCGTTCGTGCCGCTGGATCCGCTGGATCCGCCCGAGGCGGCGGGGGCGCTTCCTGCAGCTCCCGCGCGGGCCGAGCAGACGGGCCAGGCGCCCCAGCCCTGCGCCCGCTGCACCCTGGTGGCCACCGCGATCTGGGCCTCCCGCGAGGCCCCGGCGGCGGTGGCGGCGTACGCGGTGCCGCCGTACGCGCGCCAGGTTCCGGCGGAGAACTGGAGCCCGCCGTAGTAGCCGTTGCCGGTGTTGATGTGCCAGTTGCCGCCGCTCTCGCACTGGGCGATGCGGTCCCACACCCCTCCGTCGGCCGCGGCGGCACCGCCGGCCGCGGCGAGCAGTCCGGCCGGGGCGAGCAGCGCCCCGGCGAGGACGGCGGCCCCACGGGCCGTACGTGACGCACGCGGAGCGCGCGGCTCGTTCGACGCGGACGGCGCCGTACGGGCCTTCTCGGGACGGGAGTTGTCGGCACATGCGGACATGTATTTACCTTTCGGCATACCCGGGGTCCCCCAGGCGGTGCGCGGCGCCCCGCGTGTCGTACGCGGTCGTCGCGCGCCACCCCGTCCGCCGGTGTGGTGCCCCGGACCACTGTCGCGGTCCGGCCGGCGGACGTGCCCGGGCGGTGCTCGGTGCACACGGCGGAGGAATGTAGGGACGGCGGGGGCCCGGCGGCAACGGTCGGCCCGTCCGGGCAGGCCACTTGACCGTTACCCTCGGTAGCGGCCATTTCCGGACACCCACTTCATTGCCTGATTTCCTGATTTGTCGACCACGTGACCACCAGGCCTGTGAGCCACTTCATAGCCCCAACCACCTTGACGCCACGACGAGTTGACGTTGAGTGACAGATTCCGGCGGCGCTCTCACCGTGCGCGTCGGTTGGTTCGATTCCGTTCGCCGTCGAGCGTGACTCCGGCCACAGGTCCTCCGTTGTGCTCTTCATGAGCCGGGACCCCGACTCATGGCCGGGGGCCACCCGGCATCGTCACGCACGCATCCCGAGGGAGCCACCCGTGCCGCGCATGCTCGATGTCAGCGACGACGTACGCGCCGAGATCGGCGACGAAGAGGCCGAACGGCTGCTCGCCGGAGAGAACGCCCCCGGCGGTTACGACTGCACGTCGTGCCGCACCCCGGGCGACTCCGAGCAGGAGCGCACGAGCACCGTCCTGTTCATCGGCGAGGAGACCGCCGTCCTCGCCTTCGCCCACGCCGGCTGCCTGCCCTCGCAGGTCGTCAAGGTCACCGAGGAGCAGCTCCAGGGCGCCGTCCGCTCCATCACCGCGGACGCGGGAACCGGCCACTCCGGTCAGACCGGCCACCCCGGTCAGACCGGCCACCCCGGTCAGACCGGCCACGCCGGTCAGTCCGTGCGGGCGCCGGGGGCGGCGGCGCCCGAGCAGGCGGTGCTCGGGGTCACCAGCGGGCTCATTCTGATCGCCGGGGAGCTGCATCCGGCGCTGGTCGTCGAGCCGACCGCGCCGATCGCGCGGCCCGGGGCCACCGGCGTGGGCGACGACTTCCTGCCGCTCCTCATCGAGCAGGGCTTCATGCCGCTCACGGCGATCGAGACGGTGCCGCCGGTACTGCACGGATGGTCCGTACTGCTCGCGGTGGGCCGGCTGCACGCGGTGCTGCAACCGGGGCCCTCCGGCGGATCGCCGGTGGCGTGGTGGCAGGCGCACCAGCCGTTGCAGGTGACGGAGGGCTGGCGGACGGCGGCGAACAAGCACCAGCAGGTGCTGCTGTTCGCGGCACCGGTGGGGTCCATCGGCCGTCAGCCGCGGGAGGACCTGCTGCGGGAGGCACTGGACCGGGCGGCGGCCGAGGGCAAGCTGGTGGCGGCGGCGCTGCCCCTCGCCGGCACCTGACCCGCCCCGCCCGCGGGGGCCTGCCCCGCTCCCCGGTGAAGGGCGCCCCGTTCCCCTCGACGGGGCGCCCTTGTTTGCCCTCTTGGGGTGGGAGTGGGGTAAATCGGCGCATCCTCCGGACACGTCACGTCGTTGGCAGTTACGTGCACGCATATGACTCCCCCCACCGCCCCGCCCTCCACCCCGTTCCGGCCCCCCGGAGTGGGCAGGACGCTCCCGGCGGCCCGTCGGCCACGCCGATCTACGACGCGCTGTACGCCGAGTACGTCAGGTCGTACCGGACCCTGCCCGGTGACCGCACGGGCGAGGAGGAGTTCCGCTTCAACGGCTTCGGCGACACCTTCCACCACCGCACGGGCACCTACCACTCCCCCGTCCACGGGGCGTACGGCGCGTTCAGCGCCGGCGCGCACGGCGCACGCCGGGCCACCGCGCAGCAGACGCACTCCGGCACCGCGGTCTGGCAGCCCGGCGCCCATCGGCACGGCACCGGCATGCACCACGTCCCCGCGGCCCTGCCCCCGGCCCCCCGCCGGGCGACCTGACACGCAGGCGGGCGGCGGCCGGGAAGTCCCGCCCGCCGCCCGCCCGACAGGTCACTTCTTCTTCGCGCCGCGCTTCTCCCGCACCCGCACCGAGATGTGGATCGGCGTGCCCTCGAAGGCGAACTCCTCCCGCAGCCGGCGCTCGATGAACCGCCGGTAGCCCGCCTCGATGAACCCGGAGGCGAACAGCACGAACCGCGGCGGCTTGGTGCCGGCCTGCGTGCCGAAGAGGATGCGCGGCTGCTTGCCGCCCCGGACGGGGTGCGGATGGGCGGCGACCAGCTCGCCGAGGAAGGCGTTGAGCCGCCCGGTCGGCACCCGGGTCTCCCAACCGGCCAGCGCGGTCTCGATCGCGGGGACCAGCCTCTCCATGTGCCGCCCGGTGCGCGCCGAGACGTTGACCCGCGGCGCCCAGGCGACCTGGCCGAGCTCCGTCTCGATCTCCCGCTCCAGGTAGTAACGGCGCTCCTCGTCGAGCGTGTCCCACTTGTTGAACGCCAGGACGACCGCGCGGCCCGCCTCGACGGCCATGGTGACGATCCGCTGGTCCTGGACGGAGATGTTCTCGGAGGCGTCGAGCAGGATGACCGCGACCTCCGCCTTCTCCACCGCGGCCGCGGTGCGCAGCGAGGCGTAGTAGTCGGCGCCCTGCTGGAGGTGGACCCGCTTACGGATGCCCGCCGTGTCGACGAACTTCCAGGTCACGCCGCCGAGTTCGATCAGCTCGTCGACCGGGTCGCGGGTGGTGCCCGCCAGTTCGTTGACGACGACGCGCTCCTCGCCCGCCACCTTGTTCAGCAGCGAGGACTTGCCGACGTTGGGCCGGCCGATGAGCGCGATGCGGCGCGGCCCGCCGAGCCCGGTCCCGCCGAAGTTCTCGCGGGGCGCCTCGGGCAGCGCCTCCAGGACCTTGTCCAGCATGTCGCCGGTGCCGCGGCCGTGGAGCGCCGAGACCGGGTGCGGCTCGCCGAGGCCGAGCGACCACAGGTAGCTGGCGTCGGCCTCGCCACTCTGGCCGTCGACCTTGTTGGCGCACAGCACCACCGGCTTGCCGGCCTTGCGCAGCAGCCGGACGACGGCCTCGTCGGTGTCGGTGGCGCCGACCTTGGCGTCGACGACGAACACGACCGCGTCGGCGGCCTCGATCGCGTACTCGGCCTGCGCGGCCACGGAGGCGTCGATGCCGAGAACGTCCTGCTCCCAGCCGCCGGTGTCGACGACCTTGAAGCGGCGGCCGGCCCACTCGGCCTCGTAGGTGACCCGGTCGCGGGTGACGCCGGGCTTGTCCTCGACGACCGCCTCGCGGCGGCCGATGATCCGGTTCACCAGGGTCGACTTGCCGACATTGGGGCGGCCGACGACGGCGAGCACGGGGAGCGGGCCGTGTCCGGCCTCCTCCAGAGCGCCCTCGACGTCCTCGACGTCGAAGCCCTCTACCGCGGCGAGCTCCATGAACGCCGCGTATTCGGCGTCGCCAAGCGCTCCGTGCTCGTGCTCCTCGCCCGAGCCGCCGGAGGGGATGTGGTCGTTCATGAAGTGCGTACCTCGTCGTTCATCGTGGTGATCGGTGGCCCGCCCCGGGTGGGGGCGGATCCACTACTCGAGTGTGTCCGAGCGCCCGGTGAGGCGCCTGGCGTTTTCCAGGTGGGCGGTGAGCTGCTTCTGGATGCGTACGGTCGCCGCGTCCAGCGCCGCTCGCGTGCGCCGCCCGCTTCCGTCACCGGCGTCGAAGGGCTCCCCGAAGACGACGTCGACGCGGGAGCGCAGCGGGGGCAGCCCCTTTATCAACCGTCCGCGCCGCTCGGAGCTTCCCAGTACCGCGACCGGGACGACCGGGGCGCCGGCGCGCACCGCGAAGTAGGCGAGCCCGGCGCGCAGCGAGGCGAAGTCGCCCTCGCCGCGGGTGCCCTCGGGGAATATCCCGAGGACACCGCCCTGCTCCAGGACGCCGAGGGCGCGGGTGATCGCCGTGCGGTCGACGCCGTTCCGGTCCACCTTGACCTGGCCGATGCCGGTGAGGAAGGGGTCCAGCGGGCCGGCGAACGCCTCCTTCTTGATCAGGAAGTGCGTCGGCCGGGGGGCCACGCCCATGACCATGGGGCCGTCGACGTTGTGCGTGTGGTTCACGGCGAGGATCAGCGGGCCGTTGGCGGGCACCCGCCAGGCACCCAGGACCCGCGGCCGCCACAGCCCGTACATCAGGCCCACGCCGATACGCCGGCCCACTTCCGCGCCGCGCTCCGAGGGGAGGCCCGCCGCGGGCCCGGACGGACGGCTCACTTGGCCGCCCGCTTCTCCTCGACGAGGGTGACGACGCACTCGACGACCTGCTGCAGGGTCAGCTCGGTGGTGTCCACCTCGACCGCGTCGTCCGCCTTGGCCAGCGGGGAGGTCTTGCGGCCGGAGTCGGCGGCGTCCCGCTTGATCAGGGCCTCGCGGGTGGCATTGACGTCGGCGCCCTTGAGCTCGCCGGAGCGGCGGGCGGCACGCGCCTCGGGGGAGGCGGTGAGGAAGATCTTCAGGTCGGCGTCGGGCAGGACGGTCGTGCCGATGTCGCGGCCCTCGACGACGATGCCCCGCTCGGCGGCCGCGGCGAGGGAGCGCTGCAGCTCGGTGATCCGGGCGCGCACCTCGGGCACCGCGCTGACGGCGCTGACCTTGGCGGTGACCTCCTGGGTGCGGATCGGGCCGGACACGTCGGTGCCGTCGACCGTGATCGTCGGCCGCTCGGGGGCGGTGCCGGAAACGATCTCGGGCTTGCCGGCGGCGTCGGCGATCGCCGACGCGTCGTCTATGTCGATGCCGTTGGTCACCATCCACCAGGTGATCGCCCGGTACTGGGCTCCGGTGTCCAGGTAGCTCAGGCCGAGCTGTGCGGCCACGGCCTTCGACGTGCTCGACTTGCCCGTGCCGGAGGGGCCGTCGATGGCGACAATCACTGCCGGGACGCTTTCCACGGTGGGGACACCTTCCAGGTGAAGGGTGGTGGGTGAAGGGTGGTGCGGGACGCGAGGGCGCCCCGCACAAGGTTACTGGCTCACGGACACCCCTCCGACAGCCCTCCGGCGGCTCACTGCCGGAGGGCCCAGCCCCGTTCGCGCAGCGCCGCGGTGAGGACCGGGGCGCGGCTCGGCTCCACCATGAGCTGGACGTGACCGGCCTGCTGTCCCGTGGCGTGCTCGATGCGCACGTCCTCGATGTTGACGCCGGCCACGCCCGCGTCGGCGAAGATGCGGGCGAGCTGGCCCGGCTGGTCGTCGATGAGCACGGCGACGACCTCGTAGGCCCGCGGGGCGCTGCCGTGCTTGCCGGGGACCCGGATCTGTCCGGCGTTTCCGCGCCGCAGCATGGTCTCGATGCCGCCGGCGCCCTCGCTGCGCTTGTCGTCGTCGGAGGACTGCAGGGCGCGCAGGGCCCGTACGGTCTCGTCGAGGTCGGCGGCGACGTCGGTGAGCAGGTCGGCGACGGGGCCCGGGTTCGCGGAGAGGATGTCGATCCACATCCGGGGGTCGGAGGCGGCGATGCGGGTCACGTCGCGGATGCCCTGCCCGCACAGCCGTACGGCGCTCTCCTCGGCGTGCTGGAGCCGGGCGGCGACCATGCTGGACACCAGGTGGGGCATGTGCGAGACGAGGGCGACGGCGCGGTCGTGGGCGTCGGCGTCCATGACGACGGGGACGGCGCGGCAGTGCGAGACCAGTTCGAGGGCGAGGTTGAGCACCTCGGTGTCGGTGTCCCGGGTGGGGGTGAGCACCCAGGGGCGGCCCTCGAAGAGGTCACCGGTGGCGGCCAGCGGCCCGGACTTCTCGCGGCCGGACATGGGGTGGGTGCCCAGGTAGCGGGCGAGCGGTTCCTCGCCGAGGCCGAGTGCCTCCAGCTCGCGGCGCGGGCCGACCTTGACGCTGGCCACGTCGAGGTAGCCGTAACCGAGACCGCGCCGCATCGCGTCGGCGAGCACGGTGGCGACATGGGCGGGCGGGGCCGCCACGAGCACCAGGTCCACGGGTCCCTCGGGGGCCTCGTCGGTGCCGGCGCCGAGCGCGGCGGCCGTGCGGGCCTGCTCGGGGTCGCGGTCGGCGAGGTGCACGATGACGCCGCGCTGCGCCAGCGCGAGCGCGGCCGAGGTGCCGATCAGCCCGGTGCCGAGGACGAGTGCGGTTCTCACTGGGCGATGTCCTTGCGCAGGGCGGCCGCGGCGCCGAGGTAGACGTGCGCGAGGCCGGCGCGGGGCCGGTCGGTCTCGACGTGCGCGAGTATCCGCACGACCCGGGGCATGGCGCCCTCGACGTCGAGCTCCTGTGCGCAGATCAAGGGCACGTCGACGACGCCGAGCTTGCGGGCGGCGACCGCCGGGAAGTCGCTGTGCAGGTCGGGCGTGGCCGTGAACCAGATGCTGATCAGGTCCTCGGCGGTGAGACCGTTCCGCTCCATCAGCGTGGTGAGCAGCTCGCCGACCTGCTCACTCATGTGCCCGGCCTCGTCCCGCTCGAGCTGGACGGCGCCCCGGACCGCTCGTACCGCCACGTGCTGCTCCTCGCTGGTGTCGCCTACGGCGTGCGTACAGATGCTGTACGCCCAGCGTAGCCAGCAGGGCGGGCGCCGGGGTCCCGGCGCCCGTCTGGCGAGACGGTACGAGGGGGCGGCGCCCCGGGCTCGGGCGCGCCCTACAGCTCGACCTCCTGCATCAGCATGCCGACCTCCGTGTTGGACAGCCGGCGCAGCCAGCCGGACTTCTGGTCGCCCAGGGTGATCGGGCCGAAGGCGGTGCGGACGAGCTTGTCGACCGGGAAGCCCGCCTCCGCCAGCATCCGCCGCACGATGTGCTTGCGGCCCTCGTGCAGGGTGACCTCGACGAGGTAGTTCTTGCCGGTCTGCTCGACCACCCGGAAGTGGTCCGCGCGCGCGTACCCGTCCTCCAGCTGGATGCCGTCCTTGAGCCGCTTGCCGAGGTCGCGCGGGATCGGGCCGACGATGTGCGCGAGGTAGGTCTTGCGCACGCCGTAGCGCGGGTGGGTCAGCCGGTGGGCCAGCTCACCGTGGTTGGTGAGCAGGATGACGCCCTCGGTCTCGGTGTCGAGCCGGCCGACGTGGAACAGCCGGGTCTCGCGGTTGGTGACGTAGTCCCCGAGGCACTGCCGGCCGTCGGGGTCCTCCATCGTGGAGACCACACCGGCGGGCTTGTTGAGGGAGAAGAACTGGTACGACTGCGTGGCGACGGTGAGCCCGTCGACCTTGATCTCGTCCCGCTCGGGGTCGACCCGCTTGCCCTGCTCCAGCACGATCTCGCCGTTGACCTCGACGCGGGCGTCCTCGATCAGCTCCTCGCAGGCGCGGCGGGAGCCGTATCCGGCGCGGGCGAGGACCTTCTGCAGCCGCTCCCCCTCCTGCTCGGCGCCGGGGAAGGTCTTCGGCGGCTTCACGTCCGGCTTGCCGGCGTACCGGTCGCGGTTGCGCTCCTCGGCGCGGGCGTCGTACTCGCGGGAGCGGGCCGGTGCCGTGCGCCCCCGGCCGGTGCCGCCCCCCTGCTGGGGCTGCCGGGGGCCGCCCTTGGCCCCGCCGCGCGCTCCCGCGCCCCGCGCGGAGTCACCGCGGCCGGCCTTCGGGCCGTCCTTGGTCGCGCCGGGACCGACGTCGTAACGGCGCTCCTCGGGGCGGGGCCTGCGGGGGCGACCCTGCCCCTGCTTGTCGTCCCTGTTGTTGCCGGCACCGCGGTGGTTACCGCGTCCGCCGCTCTTGCCGTTGCCGCTGCCGCTGCCGCTGCTTCGCATCAAAGTTCCGTCGTCGTCGTGTGCGTGTGGTTCGTGGGGTCCGGGGCGCGGTCGTCGTCCGTGTCCGGCGCGTCCGGGTCGAACGACGGTACGCCCTCCTGGGTGTCGGCCTCGATCGCCTCCGCCTCCGGGAGGAAGGGCGCGAGCTCCGGAAGTTCGTCCAGGCCGCGCAGGCCCATCCGCTCCAGGAAGTAGTTCGTCGTCACGTACAGGATCGCACCTGTTTCGGGTTCCGTGCCCGCCTCCTCGACCAGCCCGCGCTGGAGGAGGGTCCGCATGACGCCGTCGCAGTTGACCCCGCGCACGGCGGAGACGCGGCTGCGGCTGACCGGCTGACGGTAGGCGACGACCGCGAGGGTCTCCAGCGCCGCCTGCGTGAGCCGGGCCTGCTGCCCGTCCAGGACGAAGCGTTCGACGGCCGGGGCGTAGTCGGCGCGGGTGTAGAAGCGCCAGCCGCCCGCGACGAAGCGCAGTTCGAAGCCGCGGCCCTGGGCGGTGTACTCGTCGGCCAGTTCGCGCAGGGCGTCGGCGATCCGCCGGCGCGGCCGCTGGAGGATCTTGGCGAGGTGCGCCTCGGTGGCGGGCTCGTCGACGACCATGAGGACGGCTTCCAGGGCGGGCTTGAGGTCCAGCCCGGCGACGGGGTCGAGGTCCGGGTCGAGGCCCCTCTCCGGTCCCCCGGTGGTCCGCTCGCTCATGTCTTCTCCTCCTTCTTCGCATTGTCCGCCGGGTTCCCAGCCGGGTTCTCCTCCTCCGGTCGCCGCTCGGGCGGGCGGTCGAACTCGTCCGTGACGGCGGGCTGCCGGCCGTCGTCCCCACCGGTCCAGCGGACCAGGAGTTCGCCGAGGGCGCTCTCCTGTTCCAGCACGACGGCCTTCTCGCGGTACAGCTCGAGGAGGGCCAGGAAGCGGGCCACCACGGTCAGGGTGTCGTCGATGTCCTCGACGAGGACGCGGAAGCTCGCCTCGCCGAGTTCCCGGAGCCGGGCCACGACGACGTCCGCCTGCTCGCGGACGCTCACCAGCGGGGCGTGGATGTGGTCGACGTAGACCTGCGGCCTGGGCTTGGGCTGCATCGCCTTGACCGCGAGCCGGGCGAACCCCTCGGGCCCGATGCTGATGACGACGTCGGGGAGCAGCTCGGCGTGGTGCGGTTCGAGGCCGACGGTACGGGGGTAGCGGCGGGTCTCCGCCTCGGCCCGCCCGTGGAGGATGCCGGCGATCTGCTTGTACGCGCGGTACTGGAGGAGCCGCGCGAACAGCAGGTCGCGCGCCTCCAGCAGTGCGAGGTCGGCCTCGTCCTCGACCTCGGCGGTCGGCAGCAGCCGGGCCGCCTTCAGGTCGAGCAGGGTCGCTGCCACGACGAGGAACTCGGTCGTCCGGTCCAGGTCCCAGTCGGTCCCCATGCCGCGGATGTGGGCCATGAACTCGTCGGTCACCTTGGACAGGGCGACCTCGGTGACGTCCAGCTTGTGCCGTGAGATGAGCTGCAGCAGCAGATCGAAGGGCCCCTCGAAGTTCACCAACCGCACGGTGAACACACCGTCGGACGCGGCGGCTTCCCGCCCCGCCTCCGGTGCGTCCCGGTTGGTGCGGTCGGCCCGGTTCTCCTGGTCGCCCTGGTTCCCGTCCCGCCGCCCGGCGGTGTCCGGTGACCGGCGCTGTGCCGGGGCCGGGGCCGACGCCTCGGAGACGTCGGCCGGATCCGGCCGCGAGGGGCGCGGGGCCTCCGGAGCCGGCGTCGGGTCCGCGCGCAACTCCTCCGGCGGCGGTGGCGCGTCCGCCGCGGGCGCCACGTCCACCGCGTCCATCACGTCCGCCGCGGGCGCTATACCGGCGGCCGGTTCGGGCGACGGGGTCTCGGCCGGCGGCGTCTCGGGGTCGGCCGACGGGGGGCCGCCGGGCGTCGGCGGGCCCTGGCCCAGGGCGCGGCGGCGGCCGCGAGGGGTGTCGTACGGGGTCATAGCGGTCGAAGGCTACCTTCCGCCGCCCACGAGCCGGGACTACCGGCCCCGCAGCCGCCGTACCAGGATGCTCGCGTCCCCGCGCTGTTCCAGGTCGGCCAGGACCACGGCGACGGCCTCGCGGACGATGCGGCCGCGGTCCACGGCGAGCCCGTGTTCGCCGCGCAGCACCAGGCGCGCGTGCTCCAGGTCCATCAGTTCCTCGGCGGAGACATAGACCGTGATCTTCTCGTCGTGCCGTTCCCGTCCGCTGGGCCGCCGGTTCGCGCCCCGTCCGCGCCGGCGCGGCTGGGCGGCGGCGGGCCCGCCCGCGCTCTCCGGTCCGGCCGGCCGTCGCGGCGCCTCGGCGCCCGTGCCCGCCCCGCCCGGTGACCGCGCCCCGCGCGACTCGCCGTTCCCGGCACCGGAGTCCGCGGCGACGTGCTCGTCACCCTCCCCGTCACCCCCGCGCACGGGCACCGAGACCGGGGTGTCCTCGGCGGCGGCCGCGGCCGCGTCGCCCTCCGACGCGGGGGCCGGCACCCGGGCCTCGCCGTTGGTCTGGCGCCGGGGGCTGGACGCCTGGAGCGCCATCCCCCCTGTCGTACGGAACAGTTCGTCGGCCCCCGGCAGACTCACTCGGCGTGACACCGGGCGAGCACCTCCCTGGCGAGCTGGCGATAGGCGGCGGCACCGACGGAGTTGGAGGCGTACGTGGTGATCGGCTCACCGGCGACCGTGGTCTCCGGGAAGCGGACCGTACGCCCGATGACCGTGTGGTACACGTGGTCGTCGAACGCCTCGACCACCCGGGCCAGCACCTCGCGGCTGTGCACCGTGCGCGAGTCGTACATCGTGGCGAGGATGCCGTCGAGCTCCAGCTCGGGGTTGAGCCGCTCCTGGACCTTCTCGATCGTCTCGGTCAGCAGCGCGACGCCGCGCAGTGCGAAGAACTCGCACTCCAGCGGCACGATCACCTTGTGCGCGGCGGTGAGCGCGTTGACCGTGAGCAGGCCGAGCGAGGGCTGGCAGTCGATGACGATGTAGTCGTAGTCGGCCAGCAGCGGCTTGAGCGCGCGCTGCAGCGTCGACTCGCGCGCCACCTCCGACACGAGCTGCACCTCGGCCGCCGACAGGTCGATGTTGCTGGGCAGCAGGTCCATGTTGGGGACCGCCGTCTTCAGCAGCACCTCGTCCGCGGCCATGCCCCGCTCCATGAGCAGGTTGTAGACCGTGAGGTCGAGTTCCATCGGGTTGACCCCGAGCCCCACGGACAGCGCGCCCTGCGGGTCGAAGTCGACGAGCAGCACCCGGCGTCCGTACTCCGCGAGCGCGGCACCCAGGTTGATGGTCGACGTGGTCTTGCCGACGCCGCCCTTCTGGTTGCACATCGCGATGATCTTCGCGGGGCCGTGGTCGGTGAGCGGGCCCGGGATGGGGAAGTACGGCAGCGGGCGCCCGGTCGGGCCGATGCGTTCGCGCCGCTGGCGGGCCGCGTCGGGCGCGAGCGTGGCCGCGTACTCGGGGTCGGGCTCGTACTCCGCGTCGGGGTCGTAGAAGTGCCCGTCGGGCAGTTCGTCGTAGTCGGCGAAGTGATTGTGCACCTCGCCCCTGCTGTCGCCGGCCATGGCGTTCACGTGTGGGCCATCCATGCTCTGGGGTGCTGTCGGAGCCATGTGGGGGTTGTGGCTCTGGTGGGCTGCGAAGGTACGGACAGCGACGGAGCCGACAGCCTCGGGCCTGGCGGAGCCGGAGTCCCGCGCAGGCATTCCTGGTTGACCACCCCCGGGAGTGAATGTCGACTCGTTCACAAGTCGTCTTACCTCCTTGGTGACCAGGAAACTTACAGACAGGTCAGCGTGGCACCATGCCGACGGTTGGCGACTCTATGGCGTGTCGGCCGTCCGCAGCAACACAATCCGCCGGACCCGGCCCGTTGTGTCGGCAATGAAACACCCCGCTGTCAAGGGCGTACAGAGGGCGTACAGCCGCCGAATGCCGGATTCGTCCCGTGCGCGAATCGGTAGAACGGTTGTTTTTGCGACGAGTTGAACGAGCGTCGCAAAGTGACCATACACACACCCGGCCGGACCTTGTCGACAAGGTCCGGCCGGGTGCGCGTCGTTGACCGCATATGTTGACCTGTCGCCTTGTGGCGCAGGCGACTTGTACGGGACGGTCGCGTCCTTCGGGCACCGCGACCCACCCCGCGGCTCAGCCGAGCAGGGTGGACAGCTCCACGTGCTCCAGACCGTGCGCCTCGGCGACCTCCCTGTAAACCACCTTGCCGTCATGGGCGTTGAGCCCCATGGCGAGCGCGGGGTCGCGGCGCAGCGCCTCCACCCAGCCCCGGCCGGCCAGTTCCACGATGTACGGCAGGGTGGCGTTGGTCAGCGCGTAGGTGGAGGTGTTGGGGACGGCGCCGGGCATGTTGGCGACGCAGTAGAACACCGAGTCGTGGACCGGGAAGGTCGGTTCGGCGTGCGTGGTGGGGCGGGAGTCCTCGAAGCAGCCGCCCTGGTCGATCGCGATGTCGACAAGGACACTGCCGGGCTTCATCCGGGACACCAGCTCGTTGGTGACCAGTTTCGGCGCCTTGGCGCCCGGGATGAGCACCGCGCCGATGACGAGGTCGGCCTCCAGGCACGCCCGCTCCAGCTCGAAGGCGTTGGAGACGACCGTCTGGATCCGCGTGCCGAAGATCTTGTCGGCCTCGCGGAGCTTGCGGATGTCCTTGTCGAGCAGGGTCACGTGGAAGCCCATTCCGATCGCGATCTGGGCCGCGTTCCAGCCGGAGACGCCGCCGCCGATGACGACGGCCCGCCCTGCGGGCACCCCGGGAACGCCCCCGGGCAGCACACCGCGCCCGCCGCCCGCGCGCATCAGGTGGTAGGCGCCGACCTGCGGGGCGAGCCGGCCGGCCACCTCGGACATGGGCGCGAGCAGCGGCAGCGTGCGGCCGGGCAGTTCGACGGTCTCGTAGGCGATGGCGGTGGTGCCCGACTCCAGCAGGGCGTCGGTGCACTCCTTGGACGCGGCCAGGTGCAGATAGGTGAAGAGGATCTGGTCCTTGCGCAGGCGGTGGTACTCCTCGGCGACCGGCTCCTTGACCTTCAGCAGCAGGTCGGCCGTGGCCCACACCTCGTCGGGGGTGTCCAGGATGCGGGCGCCGGCGGCGGTGTACTCGTCGTCCGTGATGGAGGAGCCGAGGCCGGCGCCCCGCTCCACCACGACCTGGTGACCCCCTCGAACGAGCTCGTGCACACCGGCCGGGGTGATGGCCACGCGGAACTCGTTGTTCTTGACCTCGCGGGGAATACCGACCTTCACGTCGATCACGGTCCTTGGTTCGCAGGAAACGTCAATGACTACATACCCGGACGCATGCGAGCACACCGGGGCAGACCGCGCGAGTGGCGCGGCCAAATCAGTCTAATGAAGGTGTTCCCTCTGTCCAGCCTTCCAAAGGCCAAATCTTCTGCGGATGCACTACGGATTTCGCAGGTGTTTCCGGCGCACTCCCTTATCCTCGCCCGTCGGTGGCGCTCGACTCCGTCGGCGGCACGGCCCCGCGCAGCCGCGCGGCCGCGCCCCGGTGCAGCCGGGCGCCCGCCGGATCCCCCGTGCGTTCCAGGGTCTCGGCGAGCCGGGTGTGCAGGTCGGCCTGCAACTCCCCGTCCTCCGCGTGCCGGGCCAGTTCGACCGCCTGCCGGCAGGTCTCCAGCGCCTCGTCCGCGTGCCCGGCGGCCTCCTGCGCCCCGGCCAGTTCCCCCAGCGCCCGCGCCTGCGCGACGACGTCGCCGGCCCGCCGGTACCCCGTGACCGCGGACCGCCAGGAACGCATCGCCTCCGCGTACCGTCCCGCGCGGGCGTGCGCCCCGCCGATCCGGCCGTGCAGCCGCGCGGCGTCCGCCCGTTCGTCCCGGGCGAGCCGCTCGGCGAGTGCCCGCCCGAACCAGTCGGCGGCCCGGTCGGGGTCCCCCAGTTCCAGGTGGGCGGCGCCCACGGATTCCGTCGCGCGGCCGGTGGCGTACGGGTCGCCCGCCTCGCGCCCGGCGTCCAGCGCGGCCCGGTAGCGGGCCAGCGCATCACGGGTACGGCCGGCCCGGACGTCCAGGTCGGCGAGGTTGAGCAGCGCCGCCGCCCGCTCCCGGGGCAGGTCGCGGCGCTCGGCGACCTCGAGGACGAGCCGGTGGATGCCGTACAGCTCGGGTGCCGCGGCCCGGGTGCCGAAGTGCGCCACCATGGCCCGCACGAGCTGCGACATCAGCCGCCGGGCCAGGGTGTCCAGTTCGCCGTCGTCGACAGCGAGCCGGGCGGCGGCCAGCAGCGCGGGCTGCCGGGCGCGCAGCCAGTCGGCGGCGGCGCGCGGGTCGGGGAAGCGCAGCGCGGGCGGGGTGTTCAGCAGTTTCTCCCGCGCGCGGGGGCTGTCGGTCTCGGTCACCGCCCGGCAGGACTGCAGCAGGCGCAGCGTGCGCTCCAGCATCCGGGCGCGGGCCAGCCGCAGCTCGCCGGGGCGGTCCTCGGCCTCGGCGCGGGCGCGCAGCAGGGGCTGGAGGCAGCCCGGGACCTCGTACTGCGGCAGCGGCGTGGGCAGGCGGTGCAGGAACCCGGCGTCGACGCAACTGTCGAGGACGGCGCGGGCGGCCTCCACCGAGCAGCCGGCCAGCGCGGCGGCGGTCTGCGGGTCGGCCGGGACGGCGGGGACGAGGGCGAGCAGCCGCAGCATGCGACGGGCGGGGGCGGGCAGTCCGGCGTACGCGAGCCGGAACACCTTGGCGAGCGGGGTACCGAAGGGGGTGCCGAGCGGTGCGCCGCCCTCGGTGTCGGCGTTCAGGTGCCGGGTGACGTCGGCGACGGCGGCCTTGGGGCGGGCGGCCAGCCAGCCCCCCGCGAGGACCAGCGCGGCGGGCTGCCCGCCGCATGCCTCGGCGAGCTGCTCGGCGGCGCGCGGGTCGACGGTGACGCGGACGGCGCCGGTGCGGCGGGCGAGCAGCGCCACCGCGGACGCGGTGTCCAGGCCGCCGACCGTGCAGGGGCGGACGTCGGAGATGCCGGTCAGCGGTCCCCGGGAGACGGCGACGACGAGGCAGTCGGGGCTGTCCGGCAACAGCGCGTCGACCTGTTCGGCGCCGGCCGCGTCGTCCAGCAGGAGCAGTACGCGCCGCTCGGAGAGGGCCTCGCGCAGCAGATGACTGAGTTCGTCCTCGTCGGCCCCGGGCGGCACTGGCCGGCCGAGCGCGGAGAGCAGGTGGCGGGCGGTGCGCTCGGTGGGGACGGGGGTGCCGTCGGGTTCGCTCAGGCGGGCGCGGAGCACCCCGTCCTCGTAGCGGTCCGCCACCCGGCGCAGCAGTTCCTCGGCGAGTGCGGTACGGCCCTGCCCGGGGCGCCCGGCGATGAGCAGCACCCGGGCGCGCGGGGCCTTGCGGCCGGAGAGGGTGTCGAGGCCGGCCCGGGCGATGTCGGCGCGCAGTTCGCGCAACTCGTGTGCGCGGCCGAGGAAATCACCTTCCGGGACTTCGTGGCCGGGAACCTCGTGGCCGGAGGGTTCGCGGCCGGAGAGCTCGTGTCCGGAGGGCTCACCGCCGGGGGCCGGAAGGTCGTGGAGCCGGGCGACGGAGGACCGGATGTCGTCGGAGCGGCTGTCCCTGGGCCGGCTGTCGTCGGACCGGGCGACGGAGGACCGACTGCCGGAGGACCGACTGCCGTCGGACCTGTTGTCGTCGGACCTGTTGTCGTCGGACCGGCCGGCGGGAGGCCGACGGCCGGTGGGTGCGGTGTCCGGCGCGGGGCCGGGCAATCCGGGCAGTCCGCTGCCGTCGGTGTCCACCGCCTGATCCGTCACGGGTCACGCTCCCGTCCCACTGCGCGCGGACCCGCCGCACTCCGCACGGGTCGTCCTCGAAGCCTAGTTGACGCATCGTGACGTTCCCGGCGGAGCCGAACGGCAGGCCACACCTGTCGCCCGATCGGATCAGGCGATCGTAGGACTTGAGAGAGACCGGCGGGACGTGAGATACCGTCAGGCCTCCCCGGTCACACCGGCCCCTGAAGCCTCTCAGGCCTCGAACGGGCGGGCCGGCCATGGGGCCAGTGCCGGGCGCAGGGCGTCCAGGCCGTCCCCGTTCCGCGCCGCCACCAGCGACAGCGCGCCCACCACGAGGCAGTTGTTGTGCAGCTCACCGGCGAGCACCCCGCGCACCAGCTCCGCCACCGGCACCCGGGCCAGCTCCATGTCGGCCTCCTCGTGCTCGACCTCGAAGCGCTCCCCCTCCGCCTCGGACAGGTCACGGGCGAGGAAGATCCGCACGGCCTCGTCGCAGCCGCCGGGGGTGGTGTACACGTCGGCGAGGACCCGCCAGTCCTCCGCCTTGACGTGTGCCTCCTCGTACAGCTCGCGCTGGGCGGCGTGCAGCGGGTTCTCGCCGGGGACGTCGAGCAGTCCGGCCGGGATCTCCCACAGCTTCTGCCGCACCGGGTGGCGGTACTGGCGCAGCACCAGGACGCGGTCCTCGTCGTCCAGTGCCAGGACGGCCACCGAGCCCGGGTGCACCTGGTAGTCCCGGCGCGCGACCGACCCGTCGGGCATGACCACCTCGTCGGTGCGGACGGAGGTCTTGTTGCCGCGGAAGGGGGTCTCGGTGCCCCTGATCTCCCACTCCGCGGCGGCGTCCTTGATCGTCATGCCTGTCCTTCCCCAGTGAGCCACATGAACCGCGCCGGCCACGTGGGCCTGTCGCGCCCTCTGAGCCACATGAGCCCCGTGTACGTGAAACCGGGGTGCGCGTCCGCCGGACCTCGGGGGATCCGCCGGCCGGCACCCCGGCCACCGTACAACCGTCGTACGCGGCGACGGCCTTCCGCCTACTTCGCCGTCTTCCGCTCGACCGCCGCCTTGACCAGCCCGGCGAAGAGCGGGTGCGGGCGGGTCGGGCGGGAGCGCAGCTCCGGGTGGGCCTGCGTGGCCACCAGGTACGGGTGGACCTCGCGCGGGTATTCCAGGTACTCCACGAGCTTGCCGTCCGGGGAGGTGCCGGAGAACAGCAGGCCGGCCTTCTTCTCCAGCTCCGCGCGGTAGGTGTTGTTCACCTCGTAGCGGTGGCGGTGGCGCTCCTCCACGTACTCCTTGCCGTCGTACACCTCGCGCACGATCGAGCCCTCGGCGAGCTTGGCCGGGTACATGCCCAGCCGCATGGTGCCGCCCATGTCGCCCTCGCCGGCGACGATGTCGAGCTGCTCGGCCATGGTGGAGATGACCGGGTGGGTGGTGGCCGGGTCGAACTCGGTGGAGTTGGCGTCCTCCACGCCGGCCAGGTTGCGCGCGGCCTCGATCACGACGCACTGCAGGCCGAGGCAGAGACCGAGCAGCGGGATGCGCTGCTCGCGGGCGTACTGGATGGCGCCGACCTTGCCGGTCACACCACGCTCACCGAAGCCGCCCGGGATGCAGATCGCGTCGACGTCGCCGAGCTCGCGGGCGGCGCCGGCCGGGGTCTTGCAGTCGTCTGAGGTGACCCACTTGATCTTCACGCGGGCCTTGTTGGCGAAGCCGCCGGCGCGCAGCGCCTCGGTGACCGAGAGGTAGGCGTCGGGCAGGTCGATGTACTTGCCGACCAGGGCGAGGGTGATCTCGTGGTCGGGGTTGTGGACGCGGTCGAGCAGGTCGTCCCACGTCCTCCAGTCCACGTCGCGGAACGGCAGGTCCAGCTTGCGGACGACATAGGCGTCCAGGCCCTCGCCGTGCACGGTCTTGGGGATGTCGTAGATCGAGCGGGCGTCGGGGCAGGCGACCACGGCGGCCTCGTCGACGTCGCACATCAGCGAGATCTTCCGCTTGATGGCGGTGGGCACCTCGCGGTCGCAGCGCAGCACGATCGCGTCCGGCTGGATGCCGATGTTGCGCAGGGCGGCTACCGAGTGCTGGGTCGGCTTGGTCTTCAGCTCGCCGGAGGGGCCGATGTACGGCAGCAGGGAGATGTGGACGACGAAGACGTTGTCGCGGCCCACCTCGTGGCGGACCTGGCGGACGGTCTCCAGGAAGGGCAGCGACTCGATGTCGCCGACGGTGCCGCCGACCTCGGTGATGACGACGTCCACCTCGTCGGTGGCCATGCGCCGGATGCGGTGCTTGATCTCGTTGGTGATGTGCGGGATGACCTGCACCGTGTCGCCCAGGTACTCGCCGCGCCGCTCCTTGGCGATGACGGTGGAGTACACCTGGCCGGTGGTGACGTTGGCGGAGCCGTCCAGGTCGCGGTCGAGGAACCGCTCGTAGTGGCCGATGTCCAGGTCGGTCTCGGCGCCGTCGTTGGTGACGAACACCTCACCGTGCTGGAAGGGGTTCATCGTGCCCGGGTCGACGTTCAGGTAGGGGTCGAGCTTCTGCATCACGACCCGCAGGCCCCGGGCCTTGAGCAGCATGCCGAGGCTGGAGGCGGTCAGCCCCTTGCCGAGCGAGGAGGCGACACCCCCGGTGACGAAGATGTGCTTCGTCGTCGTGGCTGTGCTGTTGCGGAAAGCGGCGGGCGGCATGGCCAAGAGGGGGCTCCCGTGGTCGCGGTCTGGAGTGCGGAGCGGCGTGGAGGGCCCGGAGGTTTCCGGGGGCGCCGTCGCTGCGGTTCGGGGGTTCTTAAGTCCACCGGTCCACGGGCTACCAGCGTAACAGCGACCGGGAGCGGCCGCTCCCGGCGTCCGCTCGGGCGAGGTGTGCGGGATGCGCGGGCGGGGTGCTCCCCGGGTCCCTCCGGAAAGCCGACGGACCGCCTTCTGGTCGTTTTCGGACCGCCCTCGGACCGACTTCGGGCCGACTTCGGACCGTCTTCGGGGCGCCCGGAGCGTCCGGTTCCGCACCGTCTTCGGACATTTACGGAGAGCGCTTTCGGCCACGCTCCGCGCACGTGTCACCACGGACACGCCACCCCTCCACGCTTCTCACCCGATGCTCACTCGTTCGAGTCACCCGCGTTGCCCGGAGCGGCACGCGCACCACCCGGGTGCGTCGTATCCTGCTCGGACACTCGCTGCCGAGCGGCCCGGAAAACGGCACACCCCCGCCTGCCACCGGAACACTCACGCTCGTCGGCCCGTTGAACATCGACCGCACATTTACCGCATATTTCCCGAACGGGTCGGTGCACAACGACATCTCACACCGACCCCTTGACCGCAAAGAGCGACCGCCCCCTGCGGGGCGACGTGGCCGTTCGACTGGAGTTGCACGTGGCCGGGCGTATCGAAGACTACGCACTCATCGGAGACATGCAGACCGCCGCACTGGTCTGCCGGGACGGCACAGTGGACTGGCTGTGCCTGCCCCGCTTCGACTCCCACGCCGTCTTCGCGGGGCTGCTCGGCACAGAGGAGCACGGCTTCTGGCGCCTCGGGCCGGCCCACGCCCCCGAGGCGGAACCGCCGACGGCGACCCGCCGGAGCTACCGCGGCGAGTCACTCGTCCTGGAATCCGAGTGGGACACGCCACGCGGAACGGTCAGAGTGACCGATTTCATGCCCCCGCGCGACGGCGCCCCGCAGCTCGTGCGGATCGTCGAGGGCGTCACCGGCCGCGTCCCCATGCGGTCGGTACTGCGCATGCGGTTCTCCTACGGGCGGATCACCCCGTGGGTGCACAAGCACGAGGGCCGCACCGTCGCCGTCGCCGGGCCCGACTCGGTGTGGTTCGACACCGAGGCCGAGACCTACGGCAAGTCGCTGACCACGTACAACGACTTCACCGTCGCGCCCGGCGACCGCATCGCCTTCACCGTCTCCTGGCAGCCCTCGCACAAGGAGCCGCCGCCGCTGCCCGAGCCGGAGCAGTCGCTGGAGGCCACCGAGGAGTTCTGGCGCGAGTGGGTCGGGCACTGTACGTACCACGGCCCCTACCGCGAGGCCGTGGTCCGCTCCCTGATCACGCTGAAGGCCCTGACGTACGCCCCGACCGGCGGCATCGTCGCGGCGCCCACCACCTCGCTGCCCGAGCACCTCGGCGGCGTGCGCAACTGGGACTACCGCTACACCTGGCTGCGCGACGCCGCGATCACGCTCTCCTCGCTGCTGCGCACCGGCTACCGCGAGGAGGCCCGCGCCTGGCGCGAGTGGCTGCTGCGCGCGGTCGCCGGCGACCCGGAGAACCTGCAGATCATGTACGGCATCGCCGGCGAGCGCGAGCTCGGCGAGGCGGAGCTGGACTGGCTGCCGGGCTACGAGCGCTCCGCGCCGGTACGCATCGGCAACGGCGCCGCCAGCCAGCTCCAGCTCGACGTCTACGGCGAGGTCACCGAGGCCCTGCACCTGGGCCACATGACGGGTCTGGCCCGCAACGACTACGCCTCCGTCCTCCAACTCCGGCTGATCCGCTACCTGGAGGACCACTGGGACGAGCCCGACGAGGGCATCTGGGAGGTGCGCGGCCCGCGCCGCCACTTCGTGCACTCCAAGGTGATGGCCTGGGTCGCGGTCGACCGCACCATCAAGCTGATCGAGTCCGGCGACGCCGACGGCCCGCTGGAGCGGTGGCGGGAACTGCGCGACGACATCCACCGGGACGTGTGCGAGCGGGGCTTCGACAAGGAGCGCAACACCTTCACGCAGTCCTACGGCTCCAAGGAGCTGGACGCGTCCCTGCTGCTGATTCCGCAGATGGGCTTCCTGCCGCCGGACGACAAGAGGGTCATCGGCACCATCGAGGCGATCCAGCGCGAGCTGTCCACGCCGGACGGCTTCATCCTGCGGTACCCGACCGCGGGTTCCGAGGAGGGGGTGGACGGGCTGCCGGGCGACGAGGGAGCCTTCCTGGCCTGCTCGTTCTGGATGGCGGACGACCTGGCGATGATCGGCCGGGTCGACGAGGCCCGCCGTCTCTTCGAGAAGCTGCTGTCCCTGCGCAACGACCTCGGCCTGCTGGCCGAGGAGTGGGACCCGCGCCTGCAGCGCCAGGTCGGCAACTTCCCCCAGGCCTTCAGCCACGTACCGCTCATCGACACTGCCCTGCGCCTGACGGCGTCGGGCGCGTACGGGGGCTGACGACGCCACGCCCCGCGCCCCGTGCCTTCGGGGGGTGCGGGGCGTCCGCGCGCGGCGGGCCACGGCACACGATCCCCGGCCGGACCTCCGGAGCGACCCCGCGCTCGGGCGAACTCGGGCGAACGGGACCGGCTGGACGGCACTCAGGCGAACGGGACCGGCTGCGTCAGCTCGTCGTACACGCTCAGCACGTGCGCCACCGTCGCGTCCTCCGTCGGCCAGGTCCCCGCCTGCCACGCGCCCCGCTCGACCAGCCACTGCCGCCGCACCGCGTCACCGAGCAGCCGTACCACCGCGCCGCCGAGCGCCCCCGCGTCCCCGTACGGCACCAACTCGGCGGCATCACCGACGAGTTCCGGCGTGCCGCCCACCGCCGTGGCCACCAGCGGCACCCCGGCCCGCAGCGCCTCCTGCGCGAACACCGACCGCGACTCCCAGCCGCTGGGCAGTAACGCCAGATCCGCCGCGGCGAGCAGTTCCGGGACGTCCTCCCGGCTGCCCAGCAGCCGCACCGGCAGTTCCTCCGCCTCGATACGCCGCTGCAACTCCGGCCGCAGCGCCCCCTCCCCCGCGATCACGAGCAACGGCACGGGATCGTGGCCCTGCCACACCCGCACGGCGTCGAGCAGCACCTCGTGCCCGCGGTGCCGTTCGAGTGCGCCGACGGCGAGGAGCAACGGCCGTTCCGTGGCGCCGAGTTCGGCACGCGCCTTGGGCCCGTCCGGCCCCTCGCGGCCCTCGCGGCCCGCTCCGTCGCCGCCACCGGCGCCCCCGCCCGGCGACGGGAGCGCGACGGCGGCGAGCCGGGCGTCCCTCGCGCCGCGCGACCGTGCCCGGTCGACCAGGTCGGAGGAGGTGCCGAGCAACACGGACGCGGCCTTGGCGACCCGCCGTTCGAGCAGCCGCAGCAGGTGCGCCCGGGGCCCCTCGGCGTGCGCGCGGGTGTGCCAGGTGACGACGAACGGGACCCTGCGGCCGAGCGCGAGGGAGGCCCGCAGCCCGGCGTGCAGCCCGTGGGCGTGGACCAGGTCGGCGTCGGCGCAGACGGCGCGCAGCGCGGCGACGGAGGAGGGATCGGTGCTGCGGTCCACGGCGACGTGCGCGGCGCCGGTCCCGGTGAAGTCGTAGGTGCGTTCGGCCTCGACGGGGGCGCACACGGTCACGCGCACGCCCCTGGCGACCAGTCCGGCGGCGAGCGACCGCACATGCGCGCTGCTGCCCGCGCTGCCGCCGCCGACCACCTGCACGGCGTGCAGCGGCGACTGCCCGTGCGGCGACGGTGCGTGCGGCGACTGGCTGCTCACGAGGGTCACGTGGCCGGGGCTCCTGGTTCGGCGTCGGACGGTCGCGGGGAGACGTACGGGACGCTCGCGCGGACCTCGCGCGACACAGTGTGGCGTGCGGGCTCCGCGGGCCGTCCGGGGCGTGCGTGGGGTCGGGCATGCCAGGGCGCACGGGCGTGGCGGCTCCGGCGCCCGAACGCGCCTACGGCGAAGGAGCGTACCGGTTCCGCGGCACGACACCGGGCGCACCGGGCGACGCCGGACTCCCGAAGGCGCCGGGCGGCAGCGGACTACCGACGGCGCCGGGCGCGCTGGACGACCCCGCGCCCGGCTTCGTGTCCGTACGCGCCTACGCGTCCTTCCGCGCTGACGCCAGCAGTTCCTCCGCGTGCGCCCGGGCCGTCTCGGAGTCCTCCTGGCCCGCGAGCATCCGGGACAACTCCCGTACCCGCTCCTCGCCCTCCAGGACCTTCACCCCCGAGCGCGTCACCGAACCGTCGTCGGTCTTCTCCACCAGGAGCTGCCGGTCGGCGAACGCCGCCACCTGCGGCAGGTGCGTGACGACCACGACCTGCGCGTTCTTGGCCAGCTTCGCCAGCCGCCGGCCGATCTCGACGGCCGCCTTGCCGCCGACACCGGCGTCGACCTCGTCGAAGAGGTACGTCGGCACGGGGTCGGTCCCCGCGAAGACGACCTCCACCGCGAGCATCACCCGGGACAGCTCACCGCCGGACGCGCCCTTGGCGATCGGCCGGGCCGGCGCCCCCGGGTGCGGGGCGAGCAGCAGCTCGACCTCGTCGGCGCCGGAGGGGCCGTAGGCGACCGTGCGCCCACCGACCTCGACGCCCTCGGGGTCCTCGGTCTGCCGGACGTCGAACGTGACGCGCGCGTGCGGCATGGCGAGCGAGCCCAGCTCGGCGGTGACGGCGGCGGCGAACCGTTCGGCGGCGGTGGTGCGCGCGTCGGACAGTTCCTGGGCGAGCCCGCCCAGCTCGGCCCGCAGCGCGTCCCGCTCGGCGGTCAGCTCCCCGATCCGCTCGTCGTCGCCGTCGAGCTCGGTCAGCCGTACGGCGCCCCGCTGGGCCCAGGCGAGGACCCCACCGATGTCGTCGCCGTACTTGCGGGTGAGCTGGGTGAGCGCGGCCCGCCGCTCCTCGACCGCCGCCAGGCGCAGCGGGTCGGCGTCGAGGTCGTCGGCGTATCCGGCGAGTTCCCCGGCCACGTCGGCGAGGAGGATGCCGATCTCGCCGATCCGCTCGGCGAGCCCGGCCAGCGCGGTGTCGTGCGACCGTACGGCCTCCAGGGCGCGGTGGGCGCCCGCGACGAGCGTGTTCGCGTCGATGCCCTCGGGATCCTCCGGATTGCCGGCGAGCGCGGCGTGCGCGGCCGTCGCGGCGGAGGCGAGGGCTTCCGCGTGCCCGAGCCGCTCGGCCTCGGCGGCCAGCTCCACGTCCTCGCCGGGCCGCGGCTCGACGGCCGCGATCTCGTCGAGGCCGTAGCGCAGCAGATCGGCCTCCTGCGCCCGCTCCCGGGCACGCGTGGTGATCTCGTCCAGTTCGGTGGCGACGGCCCGCAGCCGCCGGTAGGCCTCGGCGTACTTGGCCAGGGGCACGGCGACGGTGTCCCCGGCGTACCGGTCGAGGGCCTGCCGCTGCCGGCTGAGCTTGAGCAGCCCCTGCTGGTCGGTCTGCCCGTGCACGGCGACCAGCTCGTCGGCGAGCTCGGCGAGCATGCCGACCGGCACGGACCGTCCGCCGAGGTGCGCCCGCGAGCGGCCCTCGGCGGAGACGGTACGGCTGATCAGCAGTGTCCCGTCGTCCAGCTCGGCGCCGGCCTCCTCGGCCCGTACGGCCGCCGGGGCGGCGGCGGGCACACTGATGCGGCCCTCGACGACGGCGTTCTTCGCGCCGATCCGTACGAGAGCCGGGTCCGCGCGCCCGCCGAGCAGCAACCCCAGGCTGGTGACCACCATCGTCTTGCCGGCACCGGTCTCACCGGTGACAGCGGTGAAGCCGGGTGACAGCTCGACCACCGCGTCGTCGATGACCCCGAGCGACCGTATCCGCATCTCCTCCAACACGACGTCGACCATACGAGGTTTCGGCCACGATGTGCGACGCCGCCCCACCCGACCGGGGAAGCCGCAGGTCGTGACTTCCCCGGGGGTCCCTCGTTGCGCGGCCCCGTCCGTACGCGCGTACGGACGGGGCCGGTCCTCAGTTGGGGGCTCCCCGCCACCCCGAAACCGGCAGGGCGAACTTCGCCACCAGGCGGTCGGTGAAGGACGCGTGGTGCAGCCGGGCGAGCCGTACCGGCACCGCGCCCCGGCGCACCTCGACCCGGGCGCCCGGCGGCAGCTCCACCGTGCGCCGGCCGTCGCACCACAGCACGCCGGGCGGGATGTGCGGCAGCACCTCCACCGCGAGCACCGAGTCCGGCGAGGTGACCAGCGGCTTGGCGAACAGGGCGTGGGCGCTGATCGGCACCATGAGCAGCGCCTCCACCTCCGGCCACACCACGGGCCCGCCCGCCGAGAACGCGTAGGCCGTGGACCCGGTCGGCGTGGCGCAGACGATGCCGTCACAGCCGAACCCGGTCACCGGCCGCCCGTCGATCTCCAGGACGACCTCGAGCAGCTTCTCGGCGCCGGCCTTCTGCACGGCGGCCTCGTTGAGCGCCCAGTCGGTGTGCACGATGTCACCGTTGCGGTGCACGACGACGTCGACCGTCATGCGTTCCTCGACCTCGTAGGCCCGGCTGACCACCCGGTCGACGACCTTGTCGAGGTCGTCCCGCTCGGCCTCGGCGAGGAAA
This sequence comes from Streptomyces sp. B3I8, assembly GCF_030816915.1. NCBI lineage: Bacteria > Bacillati > Actinomycetota > Actinomycetes > Kitasatosporales > Streptomycetaceae > Streptomyces > Streptomyces sp. B3I8. Next base: position 1,361,412 of record NZ_JAUSYN010000002.1, read on the forward strand.
CCGACGCGCCCCAGGTTGACGCCGAGCATCGGCACGCCGGAGGCGCGGGCGAACTCGGCGCCGCGCAGCAGCGTGCCGTCACCGCCGAGGACGATGAGCAGCTCGCAGCCGTCCAGGCACTGCGGGGTGGCCTCCTTGACGAGCTGCACGCTCTCGGGCAGCGGCAGGTCGGCGGCCTCGGCCTCCAGGACGCGCACCCCGAGCCCGGCGCGCAGCAGCCCGCCCACCACGAGCTCGGCGCTGCGGATGGCCGCCGGACGCCCGGTGTGTGCCAGTAGGAATACGGTTCGAGCTTGGTTCTGTGTCAACGCGGCCCCTCCGCCACTGCACGGTCGATGTCGGCCGGGTCCGGTGCGGGTGCCCCGGCACGCAGCCACAGGAAGTATTCGACGTTTCCCGAGGGCCCGGGCAGCGGACTGGCGGTCACCCCGTTCACCCCGAGTCCGATGTCCCACGCCCGCCCGGCCACCTGGCGCACGGCCTCCGCGCGCAGCTCGGGGCTGCGCACGACTCCGCCGCTGCCGAGCCGTTCCTTACCCACCTCGAACTGGGGCTTGACCATCATCACCAGGTCGGCGTCCGGCTTCGCGCACCGCGCCAGGGCGGGCAGTACCAGTCCGAGCGGGATGAAGGACAGGTCCCCCACCACAAGATCCACAGGCTCCCCATCGATCGCTTCGAGCGTCAACTCGCGTACGTTCGTACGGTCCTTGACGGTGACGCGTTCATCGCTCCGCAGAGTCCAGGCGAGTTGTCCGTATCCGACGTCCACGGCGACCACGTGCGCGGCGCCCGCGCGCAGCAGCACGTCGGTGAAGCCGCCGGTGGAGGCGCCGGCGTCGAGCGCCCGCCGGCCCCGTACGACGAGCCCGCGCGGGACGAACGCGTCCAGCGCGCCGGCGAGCTTGTGGCCGCCCCGGGAGACGTAGCCGGGGTCGCCGTCGTCCTCGGCCACGAGGATCGCCGCGGCGGCCTCGACCTGGGTGGCCGGTTTGGTCGCGACGGCCTTGCCGACCGTGACCCGCCCGGCCGCGATGAGCTGGCTCGCGTGCTCCCGCGAGCGCGCCAGCTTCCGCCGTACCAGTTCGGCGTCCAGTCGGCGGCGTGTCACTCCTGCCACGTGTCCCTCAGCTCCTGATCCCGTGTCCGTGCGTCGGTGGGGGCGGCGGAGGTCCCGGACGGGAGTCGAGCGCGGTCAGCGCGTCGCGCAGCCCTCGGTGTACATCCTCGTACACCTGGAGGTGGCCGTCGGTGGCGAGGTGGTCGGCGTCGGCCAGCCGGTCGAGGTGCGCGTCGACGCCGGGGTTGCCGGTGGGGGTGCGGGGCACCTGCAGCGGGGCGGGCGCCGCGGGTTCGCCGTCGTCCTGAGCGCCTTCGGCGCCTCGGTCTTCCTCCGCGGCCTGGAAGCGCTCGCCCGGGGCCTCCGGCTCAGGTACTGCGTCGTTCATGCCCCGACGCTACCGCGTGGCCCTGGGGTACCGTCGATGCCGATGGCGACGATCGAGGAGTGCCGCAGGGCACTGGACAGGTTCTCCGAGACCCTCGCGCGCGCCGAGGGGGACGCGGCGGCGGCCGCCGCCCTGGACCGTTCGCTGAGCTGCCGCATCACCGACCTGGACGTCACCTTCGTCGGCCGGCTGCGGGGCGGCCGGGTCGAGGTGCGCGACACCGTGCGCGGGCTGCCGCCCGAGAGGGCCGAGATACGGCTGGCCATGACCGGGGAGGACCTGGTGTCCCTGGTCGACGGCGAGCTGCACTTCGCCCGGGCCTGGGGCTCGGGCCGGGTGCGGCTGGAGGCGGGGCTGCGGGACCTGTTCCGGCTCAGGAAGCTCCTGTAGCCGACTCGGAGACCTCGGCCCCTCCGCGGGCCCCGGCACCGGCCGTCTCCGGCGTCTTGTCCGCCTTGTCCGCCGTCCCGCGTGCGCGGGCCCTGCGGGCGGCCGGCACCACCAGTGGGGTCCCCGTCTCCGGGTCGTCGACGACCTGGCAGCGCAGCCCGAAGACCTCCTCGACCAGCTCGGCCGTGACGATCTCCTTGGGCGCTCCCTCGGCCACCACCCGCCCCTCCCGCAGCGCCACGAGATGGGTGGCGTAGCGGGCCGCGTGGTTGAGGTCGTGCAGGACGGCGACGAGCGTGCGCCCCTGCTCCTCGTGCAGGTCGGCGCAGAGGTCGAGGACGTCGATCTGGTGCTGGATGTCGAGGTAGGTGGTCGGCTCGTCGAGGAGCAGCAGCGGGGTCTGCTGGGCGAGCGCCATGGCGATCCACACCCGCTGCCGCTGCCCGCCGGACAGTTCGTCGACGTAGCGGTCGGCGAGGTCGCCGATCCCGGTGCGCGCCATCGACTCCCGTACCACCCGCTCGTCCTCGGCCGACCACTGCCGCAGCAGTCCCTGGTGCGGGTAGCGGCCGCGACCGACCAGGTCGCCGACGGTGATGCCGTCCGGCGCGATCGACGACTGCGGCAGCAGTCCGAGGGTGCGGGCGACCTTCTTCGCCGGCATCGACTGGATGACCTGCCCGTCCAGCAGCACCCGGCCCTCGTTCGGCCGCAGCATCCGCGACAGCGCGCGCAGCAGCGTGGACTTGCCGCAGGCGTTGGGGCCGACGATCACGGTGAACGAGTTGTCGGGTATCTCCACCGACAGCCGCTCGGCGATCACGCGCTGGTCGTAGGCGAGGGTGACGTTGTCGGCGGACAGGCGGTTCACGGTGCTCCTTCGGACGTTCCGGTGCCGCGGGGCCGGGTGTTCTGGTTCGCCGGGCCGCGAGTGCTCGTTCGCCGGGCCGCTCATATCCGGCCCGCCCTGCGCTCGGTGACCAGCAGCCACAGCAGATACGCCCCGCCGAGCACCCCGGTGACCACGCCGACGGGAAGCTGGTCGGCGCCGAAGGCCCGCTGCGAGACCAGGTCGGCCACGATCAGCAGGGTGGCGCCCATGCACATGGCGGGCACCAGGTTGGGCCCGGGCGAGCGGGTCAGCCGCCGGGCGAGCTGCGGCGCGGTCAGCGCGACGAACCCGACCGGCCCGACGGCGGCGGTGGCACCGGCGGTGAGCAGCACCGCGGACACCATCAGCACCATCCGTACGCGCTCCACGCGCACCCCGAGCGCGTACGACAGGTCGTCACCCATCTCGGTCATCAGCAGTCCGCGCGCGTTGACGAGGACGAGCGGCACGAGGACCGCACACAGCACGAGCAACGGCCACACCTGCGTCCAGTCGCGGCCGTTGAGGGACCCGGTCATCCACACCACCGCGCGGGCGGCGTCGACGATGTCGGCCTTGGTGAGCAGATAGCCGTTGACCGCGGTGACCATCGCGGAGACGCCGATGCCGACCAGGACCAGCCGGTAGCCGTGCACGCCCCGCCGCCAGGCGAGCAGGTAGAGGGCGAACCCGGTGACCAGTCCGCCGGCCAGCGCGCCGAGCGTGACGGCGGTGGCGCTGCCGGAGAACAGCACGATCACCACCAGCGCGCCGGCCGTCGCGCCCTGCCCGAGCCCGAGCACGTCCGGACTGCCGAGCGGATTGCGCGAGATCGACTGGAACAGCGCCCCGCCGAGCCCCAGCGCGGCCCCCACGAGGAGGCCGACGAGGACGCGCGGCAGCCGCAGGTCGCGGACGATGTACTCCTGGATCCGCGTCCCGTGGCCGGTCAGCGTCCGGACCACGTCGGTGGCGGAGACCGGGAAATCGCCGGTGCCGATCAGCGCGACGCTCGCGGCGAGCGCGACGAGCACCAGCAGGACGACGACGGTGACCGCGCGGGCGTCCACCCTGAGGGAGAGCCCGCCGCGGGTGCGCACCGCCCGGATGTGTGTGGCCTTCACAGTTGTGTCGTCCTCCTGCGCCGGACGAGGAAGATGAACACCGGACCGCCGAGGATCGCGGTGACGATGCCGACCTGCAGTTCGGCGGGCCGGGCGACCATCCGCCCGATCACGTCGGCGCCGAGGAGCAGCACCGGGGACAGCACGGTCGCGTACGGCAGGATCCAGCGCAGATCCGGGCCGGTGAAGGACCGTACGAGGTGCGGGACCATCAGCCCGACGAACACGATGGGGCCGCAGGCGGCGGTGGCCGCGCCGCACAGCATGGTGGCGGCGAGCATGGACAGCGCGCGGGTGCGGTTGAGGTGGGCGCCGAGCGCGCGGGCGGTGTCGTCGCCCATGGCCACCGCGTTCAGCGGCCGGGCCAGCCCCAGCGCGAGCAGGCTGCCCACCACCATGAACGGGGCGACCTGGACGATCGTGGAATGCGTCGCGGAGGCCAGCGAGCCGACCGTCCAGAACCGCATCCTGCCCAGCGCCGCGTCGTCCATGATCATGACGGCCTGGAGGTAGCCGTAGAGGGCCGCGCTGATCGCGGTGCCGGCCAGCGCGAGCCGTACGGGGGTGGCGCCCCGGCTGCCGCCGAGGAACCACACCAGGGCGCCGACCGCGGCGGCCCCGAAGAAGGCGAACCACACGTAGCCGTTCAGCGAGGTGACGCCGAAATAGGTGATGGCGGTGACGACCGCCGCGGAGGCGCCCGCGTTGATGCCGAGGATGCCGGGGTCGGCGAGCGGGTTCCGGGTGAGCGCCTGCAGCACGGCCCCGGCGAGCCCGAGCGCGGCCCCGGCGAGCAGCCCGAGCAGCGTGCGCCACACCCGCTCGTCGACGACCACGTCGGCGTACGTGCCCGTGTCGTGGAACAGCCCGTGCCAGACCTGGTCCAGGGGCAGCTCCTTGGCCCCGATCGCGATACTCGCGAGCGCGACCCCCGCCAGCACCACCAGGGACAGGAGCAACCCGACGGCACGCGCCGCCGCCCGCCGCCCCGGGGGCGCGGAAGCGCTCACCGCACGCGTTTCAGGAACACTGTCGACCAACACAGAGCTTAGGTTAACCTAACCTCTCCTGCGAGCCCCGGCGAGGGGCTCAGGGAGCGACCCCGTAAGGGGCGCGGGGAACCGCGCGAGCAACCACGACGCACCCGCACCCGCACCCGCACCCGCACCCGCACCCGCACCCGCACCCACCACACAACCCACCCACTCCAGCTCTCGAGCGCACCCGCCCGAAGGGCGAACCGGGGGGCCAACGGGCGAAGCCCTTTGAAGAGGCGGAAAGGGTAAGGGCGGCGGAGGCGAAAAAACCCGCCGTCACCCCACCCACCGTCACACCCCCAGCCGCGCCAACCCCTTCCCCCCGTCCAGCTCACAGGCCCCGTCCCCCGCCACCGTCCACGCCACCGCGCACAACGCCCGCAACCCGTCCACCGGCTCCCCGTCCCCCTCCAACCGCAGCTCTCCCCCACTCGCCGCAGCCGTCCACCCCCCGCACCGGAAGCGGCCGTCCCCCACGTCCGCCACCTCCGGCTGCCCCGTCAGCAACCCCCGCAGATCGACGTCGACATACGTCGGCCGATGCCGCGCCGGCGCCGCCAGCAACTGCGCCCCGTCCGTCACCCCCGTGAGCACCAGCAACGAGTCGACGCCCCCGTTGAACGCCCCCTCGATGTCCGTGTCCAGCCGGTCCCCCACCACCAACGGCCGCTCGGCCCCGGTGCGCAGGATCGTCTCCCGGTGCATCGGCGGCAACGGCTTCCCCGCCACCTGCGGCGTCGCCCCCGTCGCGATCCGCACGACCTCCACCGCCGCCCCGTTCCCCGGCGCGATCCCCCGCGCACTGGGAATCGTCAGATCCGTGTTCGACGCGAACCACGGCACCCCCCGCGCGATCGCGTAACTCGCCTCCGCGAACCGCCCCCACGCCAGGTCGGGGCCGCCGAACCCCTGCACCACCGCCACCGGTTCGTCGTCCGCCGACTCCACCGGCGTCAGCCCGCGCTCGCGCAGCGCCACCCGCAGCCCCTCGCCGCCGATCACCAGCACCCGCGCACCCGCCGGCACCTGGTCGCTGATGAGCCGGGCCACCGCCTGCGCGGAGGTCACCACGTCGGACGCCTCGGCCGCTATCCCCAGCTCCGTCAGATGCGCGGCCACCGCGTCCGGGGTCCGCAGCGCGTTGTTGGTGACGTACGCCAGCCGCATCCCCCCGTCCCGGGCCGTGCCGAGCGACTCCACCGCGTGGTCGATCGCGACACCGCCCGCGTACACGACCCCGTCGAGGTCGAGCAGCGCCGTGTCGTACGCCTCGCTCAGGGGCCGTGCGCTGCCCTCGGGCCGCGTCCTGACCGCACTCCGGCTCATTCCGCATCGCTCCTCGTTCACTCGCCTCCCCCGATCATCCCCCACGGCACTGACAGCCTCACCGGCGCACTTACGATGCTCGGATGAACTCTGCAGGTCCCGGGGACGCACCCGCGCACATGGGCCTTGATCTGACGCCCTTCCGGGGCCTGCGCTACAACCCGGAACGCGTCGGCAGCCTCTCCGCCGTGACCTCCCCGCCGTACGACGTGGTGGTCCGCCCCGACGGGCTGCTCCATCTGGAATCCGCCGACCCGCACAACATCGTCCGGCTGATCCTGCCGCAGGCCGGCACGCCCTCCGCCCGCAACGAACGGGCCGCGGACACCCTGGACCGCTGGGTCGCCGAGGGCGTCCTCGCCCGCGACCCCGAACCCGCCCTGTACGTCTACGAACAGCGCGACGGCACCGGTCTCGTCCAGCGCGGCCTGATCGGGACGCTGCGCCTGTCCGAGCCGTCGGACGGCGTCGTCCTCCCGCACGAGGACGTCATGCCGCACGTCGTCGCCGACCGCGCGGACCTGATGCGTGCGACCCGCGCCAACCTCGAACCCCTGCTGCTGACCTACCGCGGCGACGGCGGTACCACCGGCGCGCACGCCGTCGTGGAGCGCGCCACGGGGCGCCCACCGCTGCTGTCCACCACCACGGAGGACGGCTTCGGACACCGTCTGTGGGCGGTCACCGACCCCGTCGAGATCGCCGCGGCCCGGGCAGACCTGGCCGGCCGTCAGGCCCTCATCGCCGACGGCCACCACCGCTGGGCCACCTACCTGCGGCTCCGCGCCGAGCACCCCTCACCCGGCCCGTGGGACTTCGGCCTGGTCCTGCTCGTCGACACCGCCCTCCACCCCTTGCGCGTCCGCGCCATCCACCGGCTGCTGCCCAGGCTCCCGTTGGCGGACGCGCTGTCCGCGCTGACGGGCCTGTTCCGGATACGGCATCTGCGGGCGCCGCTCACCGAAGCGCTGGACGCCCTGGCGGACGCCGCACGCACGGGCAACGCGTTCCTCCTCGCGGGCGACGGCGCCTTCCACCTCGTCGACCTCCCCTCCCCCGACCTCCTGGCCCGCACCGTCCCGACGGACCGCCCGGAGGCCTGGCGCACCCTGGACGCGACGGTCCTGCACGCCACCCTCCTGGATCATGTCTGGCGGATCCCCGAGGACTCACCGGAGCACGTCGCCTACATCCACGACACCGCGTCCACGGTGGAGAAGGCGGAACGCGAGGGGGGCACGGCGGTACTCCTCCACCCGGTCCCGGAGGACATCGTGCGCACCCTCGCCCAGCAGGGCGTCACGATGCCCCGCAAGTCCACGTCCTTCGGCCCGAAGCCGGCGTCGGGCCTGGTCCTGAGGACGCTGTAGGCGGAAGCGCGGCAAGCGGAAAGCGGAACGGGGCGGCCGGCGCGAGAAACTCCCCGCGCCGACCGCCCCGTCCGGCATCCTCAGTCCTTCTCGGACACCGCGCCCTTCACAACGCCGCCCTCCGACTCCCCGTCCTCGACCCCGGCCTTGTCTTCAACCTTGGTCTCCACCTCGACCTCGGCCTCGACCTTGTCCTCGACCTCGGCCTTGTCCTCGACTTCGAGCTCGTCCTCGGCCTCGTCTTCGCCCTCGACGAGCGCGTCCATGAACTCCACGCCGTCCAGCTCCGCCAACCGGTCGGACGCGTCGGTGCTGCCGTCCTTGTCGGACTCCACCGCCTTGGCGAACCACTCCCGTGCCTCGCCCTCACGCCCCGCCGCGAGCAGTGCGTCGGCGTACGCGTACCGCAGACGCGCGGTCCACGGCTGCACGGAGGTGGAGGCCAGTTCGGGGCTCTGCAACGTGACGATCGCCGCGTCGAGCTGCCCCATGTCCCGCCGCGCCCCCGCCGCGACGAGCCGCATCTCGACCTGCCCGGCCTTGTCCAGCTTGTGCACCTCGGGCGCCCCGGCCATGTCCAGCGTCTTCTCCGGCCGGCCGAGCCCACGCTCGCAGTCCGCCATGACGGGCCACAGGTCGGTGTTGCCGGTCATCCGCCGCGCCGCCCGGAACTCGGCGAGTGCCTCCCCGTACTTCTGGGTGGCGTAGGCCGCGAACCCGGCCGCCTCCCGTACTGCGGCGACGCGGGACGCCAGCCGCAGGGCCACCCTGGAGTACGCGTACGCACCCTCGGGGTCCTCGTCGATGAGCCGGGCGACCATCACCAGGTTCTTCGCGACGTCCTCGGCGAGCGTCTTGGGAAGGCTCTGCAGCTCCTGCCGCACGTCCTTGTCGATCTCGTCCCCAGTGACCTCCTCCGGGATCGGCAGCCGCTTGATCGGCTCACGATCGCGGTCACGGTGGTCCCGGTCACGCTCGTCGCGGAACCGCCCACCGCCGCCGCGTCGGTCGTCCCCGCCGCGGAAACCACCGGGACGGCCACCACGGTCGTCGCGCCGGTCGTCACGGCGGGGCCCGCGCCCACGGTCGTCTCGGCCCCGATCGTCACGGCCCCGATCGTCACGGCCCCGATCGTCACGGCCCCGATCGTCACGGCCACGGAATCCGCCGCGCTCGCCCCGATCGTCGTCACGCCGCCCGAAGCTCCGACGATCGTCGTCACGCCGGAAGCCCTGGCCCTGGCCTCCCCGGCTGTGGCTGTCCCGGTCATCGCGCCGGGCACCGGGACGGTCGTCACGCCGGTCATCCCGACGGAAGGCCGGCCGGTCGTCACGCCGATCGTCACGACGGAAAGCAGGCCGGTCATCACGCCGATCATCACGACGGAAAGCAGGCCGGTCATCACGCCGATCATCACGACGGAAAGCAGGCCGGTCATCACGCCGATCATCACGACGGAACTCACCGCGGTCCCCACGGTCCCCACGCTCCTCGCGCCGGAACCCACCACGATCGTCCCGCCCCCGGAAGCCCCCACGGTCGTCGTCCCGCCCTCGGAAACCCCCGCGACGGTCATCACCACGCCGATCGTCACGGCGGTCGTCACGACGATCGTCACGACGGAAGGCCGGCCGGTCATCACGGCGATCGTCACGACGGAAAGCAGGCCGGTCATCACGGCGGTCATCACGGCGATCGTCACGACGGAAAGCAGGCCGGTCGGCGTCGCGGCGGAAACCGCGGTCCCGGTCGTCCCGCCGAGGCGCCCCGGAACGGTCGTCGCGACGGAACGGAGGACGTCCCCCACGCTCGCCCTCCCGCCGGTCGTCACGACCGCCGCCACCACTGCGGTCGTCATCACGCCGACCGTAGCTCCGACGATCGTCGTCACGACGATCGTCCCGACGAAACGCCGGCCGGTCGTCTCGACGGTCATCGCGGCGGAACCCACCGCGGTTGTCCGCAGGCCGCTCGCCGCCGCGGCGATCCTCGCCTCGACGGTCGTCACGTCGACCGTAGCCACCGCGATCACGATCGCCGAATCCACCACGCCCGGTCCCGCCGCTACCGCTCCGGCCCTCACGGCTGTCCCGGCTATCGCGGTTGTCGCGACGCGGACCTCCTCGGAAGCCGCCCCGGTCACCACTGTCCCGGCGGCGCTGCTCGCGCTCCGGTCGCTCGTCGGGAGAGTTGGTGGACATGGGGAACTCCTGTCTTCGGCACTACGGTTATTCTTGCGCGTCGGGTACCCGACCCACTCGGAGGAAAAATTCAGAAAACAAACCAGGAAAACAAAAAGGACCCCTGGTCCCAGCATGTCGCTGGGACCAGGGGTCCTCCAAAGATTGTTCGGCGGTGTCCTACTCTCCCACAGGGTCCCCCCTGCAGTACCATCGGCGCTGTAAGGCTTAGCTTCCGGGTTCGAAATGTAACCGGGCGTTTCCCCTACGCTATGACCACCGAAACCCTAATGGTTTCGAGCGAACAAGCACACTTTTCAATTGAAGAGCAGCGTTCAGCTCTCTGCCGACAACTGTTCGTTGTCTCAGAACTAACACAGTGGACGCGAGCAACTGAGGACAAGCCCTCGGCCTATTAGTACCGGTCACCTCCACACCTCACGGTGCTTCCAGATCCGGCCTATCAACCCAGTCGTCTACTGGGAGCCTTACCCCATCAAGTGGGTGGGAGTCCTCATCTCGAAGCAGGCTTCCCGCTTAGATGCTTTCAGCGGTTATCCCTCCCGAACGTAGCCAACCAGCCATGCCCTTGGCAGAACAACTGGCACACCAGAGGTTCGTCCGTCCCGGTCCTCTCGTACTAGGGACAGCCCTTCTCAAGACTCCTACGCGCGCAGCGGATAGGGACCGAACTGTCTCACGACGTTCTAAACCCAGCTCGCGTACCGCTTTAATGGGCGAACAGCCCAACCCTTGGGACCGACTCCAGCCCCAGGATGCGACGAGCCGACATCGAGGTGCCAAACCATCCCGTCGATATGGACTCTTGGGGAAGATCAGCCTGTTATCCCCCGGGGTACCTTTTATCCGTTGAGCGACGGCGCTTCCACAAGCCACCGCCGGATCACTAGTCCCGACTTTCGTCCCTGCTCGACCCGTCGGTCTCACAGTCAAGCTCCCTTGTGCACTTACACTCACCACCTGATTACCAACCAGGCTGAGGGAACCTTTGGGCGCCTCCGTTACCCTTTAGGAGGCAACCGCCCCAGTTAAACTACCCATCAGACACTGTCCCTGATCCGGATCACGGACCCAGGTTAGACATCCAGCACGACCAGACTGGTATTTCAACGACGACTCCACCCGAACTGGCGTCCGAGCTTCACAGTCTCCCAGCTATCCTACACAAGCCGAACCGAACACCAATATCAAACTGTAGTAAAGGTCCCGGGGTCTTTCCGTCCTGCTGCGCGAAACGAGCATCTTTACTCGTAGTGCAATTTCACCGGGCCTATGGTTGAGACAGTCGAGAAGTCGTTACGCCATTCGTGCAGGTCGGAACT